>JBOHKJ010000374.1:0-3240 GCA_050728975.1 Kiloniellales bacterium
CGCTGGAACGGGCCAAGGCGCTCGGCATCGCCGGCGCGGCGCTCTCAGGGCGCGACGGCGGCGACCTGGCTGGGCTCGCCGATCCGCTGCTGGTCGTGCCCTCCAGGACCACCGCGCGAATCCAGGAGATGCACATCCTGCTCGGCCAGATGCTGTGCGGCGCGCTCGAAATCGAGCTCGGCCTGGCGCGCGCGCCAGGCCGGGGCGGCGCCGGATGACCGACGAGCGCGCGCGACTGGCCACTCATCTTCCGGCGCTTGCCGCCGCCAAGGTGCTGGTGCTGGGCGACCTCATGCTCGACCGCTATCGCTACGGCAGTGTCGAGCGCATCTCGCCCGAGGCGCCGATCCCGGTCATCCGCCTGGAGCGCGAGACGCGGATGCTGGGCGGCGCCGGCAACGTGCTGCGCAACCTGGCCGCGCTTTCGGTCGAGGCGAGCCTGGTCGCGCTGATCGGCGACGACCCGGCCGGCGCGGAAGTGGCCGCTCTGGTCGAGGCCGAGGGACCAGGCCGCGCGCGGCTGGTTGCCGAGGCGGGTCGCCCCACCTCCATCAAGGAGCGCACCATCGCCGGGACCCAACAGCTGCTGCGCGCCGACCGCGAAGCCGTTGCGCGGCCGAGCGCCGCTACGGCCGAGGCGCTGCAGGCCGCCGCCGAAGCGGTTCTGCCCTCGGTCGGCGCGCTGATTCTCTCGGACTACGGCAAGGGCGTGCTGACGCCGGGTCTTCTGGCGTGCATCCTCGCCGCGGCGCGCAAGCGCGGCTGTCCGGTGGTGGTCGATCCCAAGGGGCGCGACTACGGCGTCTATCGCGGCGCCAGCGTGGTGACCCCCAATCGCCGCGAGCTCGCCGAGGCGAGCGGCCGTGCGACCGGCAGCCAGGACGAGATTGTCGCCGCCTGCCGCAAGGTGATCGAAGAGGCTGGAATCGAGGCGATCCTCGCCACCCGCAGCGAGCAGGGGATGACCCTGGTGACCGCCGCGGGTACGGTCCAGCATCTCGCCGCCGAGGCGCGCGAGGTCTACGACGTCTCCGGCGCCGGCGACACGGTGGTGGCCCTGCTCGCCGCGGGCCTGGCCGGGGGGCTCGCGATAGGCGAGGCGATGGCGCTCGCCAACGTCGCCGCCGGCATCGTGGTCGGCAAGGCCGGAACCGCGGTGGTGCAGCCGGACGAGTTGCTGCGCCGGCTTCACACCGAAGACCTGCTGGCCGCCGAGGCCAAGGTGGTCGAGCGCGCCGGGATGATCGCGCGCGCGCAAGCCTGGCGGCGCGCCGGCCTCAAGATCGGCTTCACCAACGGCTGCTTCGACCTCCTGCATCCGGGCCACGTCCACCTGCTGCGCCAGGCGCGCGCGGCCTGCGACCGGCTGGTGGTCGGCCTCAACAGCGATGCGTCGGTCGCCAGGCTCAAGGGTCCCGGTCGTCCAGTGCAGAGCGAGGCGGCGCGCGCTGCGGTGCTGGCCTCGCTGGCGAGCGTCGACCAGGTGGTGATCTTCGGCGAGGAGACGCCGCTCGCGCTGATCGAGGCGCTCCGGCCCGAGTTGCTGGTGAAGGGCGCCGACTACGCCAAGAGCGAGGTGGTGGGCGCCGATCTCGTCGAGAGCTACGGCGGGCGCGTGCTGCTGGTGGGGCTCGCCGAAGGGCATTCCACCAGCGCCACCATCGAGCGCCTGCGCGGCTGAGGACGGCCGAAGCGGTGCCCGGTCGGGTGAATATCGGCAGCGATGTCGGCTATGCCGCTTGTGCGGACCTCTGTCCGTCGAGCCTTGCCGGAACCGCAATCAACGACCCTCAACGCGGATCGGTGAAGGCCTGAAGCCGCAGGGCCGCGGTCTGGGCGAAGGCCAGGTTGAGCGCACGCTTGCGCGCCGGTGCCAGTTTCCGCTCGGGCGAGTCGCGCAGCAGCGCGGCGTCGAAGGGATCGGCGACGATGAGGCCGACGTCCTCGGGAATGATCTCGCGCGGGAACTCGGCGTCGACGGCGAAGAAAAACCAGTGGCAGTAGTCGAGGTACTCGCGCCACTTGCGGTCGCTGCGGTAGTCCAGGAGGCTCGACTTCACCTCGACGATCAGGACTTTGCCGTCGCCGTCGAGCGCGATCACGTCGGCGCGCCGTCCGTTGCCGAGCATGAACTCGGTCAGGGTCACCAGCCCCATGTTGACCAGCAGACGCGCAGCGCCGCGCGCCAGCGCCGGTCCGCGCAGGCGGCCGGAGAAATCGTCCTCGGGGAGCGGTGGAGCGTCGGCGGCGGCCATCCCAACAGGATAGCCCAAGTGTCCCGCTAGAGCGGGAAGTCGATCGCGGCGCTCAAGCCCAGATAGGCGACCAGGACTGGCAGCAGCAGCAGGCTCGCCGCTGCCAGGTAGAACAGAAACACGAAGGCCGCCGAGTTCTGGTTGCGGCTCATGAGCCGCATCAGCGAGCGGCGCTCGTTGCCGAACAGCACCACCAGGTAGAAGCGCTTGCGCCCGAACGGCACCGAGCGGCGCAGCTCGAAGAGATGCCTGGCGGCCCCGCGGCTGCCGAACATGCGCTTCAAGGCAGTGCGCTGCTCGGGCGAGAAGCTGGCCGCGACGTCGGGGTCGATGCGCTTGAAATAGTGGTCGAGGAAGGAATCGCCACTCGGCTGGTAGTCGGCCGCCCCGCTGCCGGCACCCTCGGCGGCGGGCTGGCTGCGCTCTCCTCGGCGTCTTGCGCCCAGGGCATCCTTGACGAGCATGGAGGCGGTCCGTTCCCGTTGCGGTCTCGGACCACGATTTAGCCTCAGCCGTGCTTTCCAGGCGGTTAACGCCACCACCGCACAGCAAGCTCGGATCGAATCGGCTCGGTCCGTGAATCTTGCTTCAATTCAACAGGTTGAGTGCAGCCTTCTCGGAAAGTTGAAGGGCGCTTCTCCGGATCGCGCTCCAGCGGCGTCAAGAGAGGCCCCGCTGGCCCATCGCCAGGAACTTGTCCCGGCGCTGCTGGCGCAGGCTGGAGCCGTCGAGCTTGCGAAGCGCCAGAAGCTCGCTTTCCAGGGCTTCGCCGAGGGCTGCGATCATAGACTCGCGGGCGCGGTGGGCGCCGCCGAGCGGCTCCGGCACGATGCGGTCGACGACCTCCAGCTTCAGCAGGTCCTGGGCTGTCAGCTTGAGGGCCTCGGCGGCCTCCTTGGCCTGCTCGCCGCTGCGCCACAAGATGGACGCACAGCCCTCGGGCGAGATCACCGAATAGATCGCGTGCTCCAGCATCAGCACGCGG
>JBOHKJ010000375.1:0-3384 GCA_050728975.1 Kiloniellales bacterium
GTCCTGATCGGCGATGTGGACGTGACCGCCCTGCCGGCCACCGATCGCGACGTCTCGATGGTGTTCCAGTCCTACGCGCTCTTTCCGCACATGACGGTGATCGAGAACGTCTCCTACGGCCTCACCATGTCGAAGCTGCCCAAGGCGGAGGTGAAAGCGCGCGCCGAGGAAGGGCTGCGCATGGTCGGCCTGGAGGGCTATGGCGCGCGCCTGCCGAGCGAGCTGTCGGGCGGCCAGCAGCAGCGGGTCGCCGTCGCGCGCGCGCTGGTGCTCGAGCCGGCGGTGCTGCTGTTCGACGAGCCGCTGTCCAATCTCGATGCCAAGCTGCGCCGCCGGGTGCGCGAGGATATCCGCGAGCTGCAACAGAAGCTGGGCCTGACTTCGGTCTACGTGACCCACGACCAGGAGGAGGCGCTGGCGGTCTCCGACAAGATCATCGTCATGCGCAACGCCGAGATCGCCCAGGAGGGAACGCCTCACGATCTCTACGACGCTCCGGCCGACCGCTTCGTCGCCGACTTCATCGGCGATGCCAATCTGGTCGACGCCGAGATCGAGGCGGTGGAAGACGGCGCGGCGCGGGTGCGGATCGGCAGCGTGGTGCGGACCTTGCCGGCGCGCGGGCTCGCGGTCGGACCGGCCCAGGTGGCGATCCGCCCGGAATCGATCCGCGTCTCGACCGACGGCGCCGGCGAGACGATCGAGGGCCTGGTGAAGAAAGCCACCTATCTCGGCAGCCACATGGAGTATACGCTCGACACGCCGCTCGGCGAGCTGTTCGCCGTCGACCCGGACCTGGAGCGGCCCGCCGAGCCCGGCGCTACGGTCGGCCTTTCGCTCGGGCAGCGCGGCGTGACGCTGGTCCGCGGTTAAGTAGGGAGCTTGCGATGGTCGCGCCGGTCGTCCGCCCCTGGGGCTCCTATCAGTCGCTGGCCGAAGCGCCGGGCTTCCAGGTGAAGCGCATCGAGGTCACGCCCGGCAAGCGGCTCTCGCTGCAGCGCCACGCGCGGCGCGCCGAGCATTGGGTGATCGTGAGCGGATTGGCGCGCGTCACCCGCAACGACGAGGTGCGCGAGCTCGGCGCCGGCGATCACGTCGACATTCCGCTCGGTGCCGCCCACCGGCTGGAGAATCCGGGACGCGAGCCGCTGGTGCTGATCGAAGTGCAGCTCGGCGACTATCTCGGCGAGGACGACATCGAGCGCCTGGCGGACGACTACGGCAGGGCGTGAGGGCGCTCGACGCGATGGAGTCCATTGTTCGCATCACCCGCGTCGATCTCAATTGGCTCCTGATCGGCCTGACGCCCCGGAAGGTCGAGGACTAACTCGGCGTATCGCACAGCTTGGTCTCGTTTCCGTCCACTCCCTCTCCACCCCCTCTTGCGGTGCTTGTCGCCGCAAGCGGCGACGGGCGGGTGGAGAGGGTCGGGGTGAGGCGGGGGATTCTTTCGAGGCTCCCTACCTCACCCGGCTCGTTTCACTCGCCACCCTCTCCCCCAATGGGTGGAGAGGGAAAACAAAGTGCCATCGCAATCTACAATGCGTTCTCTCAATCAGGCGGAGAGGGGAAACGAAGTGTGATCGCGATCCGCCACGCGTTCTCTCCGTCAGGCGGAGAGAGAAACAGCAAGCGCTTCGACCCAATCGGAAACGCTCTAATAATCCCAGCGCCACTTGGCGCCGACCCTGCTGCCGCTGTTCGCTCCGACGTCGCCTTCGAGCGTGATGCTGGGCGTGATCTCGACCTCGACGGTGGCGTTGGTCTGGCCGGCCGCGGCACCCTGCTCGACGCCGACATAGACTTGGTCGCTGAGATACTTGCCGACCGCCACGCCGGCCTGCGCGCCCTCGCCGCCGCCGGTGAGGCGCAGCACGTCGACGCCCAGCGTCTGGCGCGCCGTGTCGAGGATTCCCGCTTCGCCGCTGCCGGTGAGCGCGCGCAGCGTGCTGGCGAGCTGCACTGCCTCGCCGGCGGAGAGCTTGCCGCGCGACTTTCCAAACAGCACCTGCGAGAGAATCTCCTCCTGCGGCAAGGGCGGCCGCGATTCGAAGCCGATCTTCGGCGCGCTGGCGTGCCCGGTGACGCGGACGATAGCGAGAATCTCTTTTGCCTGATGCGCGGCACGCAGATCGAGCCGCGGGTCGATCTCGCCGCCGTCGAATGCCACGCTCCCTTCGCCCAGCTTGAAGACCTTGCCGGCGAAGTCGAACTGGCCGCGGATGGGTTTCAGCTCGCCGTCGATCTTCGGCGCGGCCGCAGTGCCGCCGACGGCGAGCTTGCCGCCCCACTCCGAATCGAGGCCGCGCCCGCGCAGGAAGACGCGCTGCGGCAGGTCGAGCGTGAGGTCGAGGGCGATCCTTGTGCCGCCGGACTTGTCCGCCGTCTTGGGCGGCTGGTCCTCGCCGACGACCTCGACCGGCAGCCTCACGACCTGCGGCGGCAGCTTGTCCACCAGGCGGACCTCGATGGTGTCGGAGGTCAAGGTGCCGCCGAGCGCGAGGGCGGCCAGCGTGCCGTCGAGCGTCACCTTGCCGCTCATGGTCGCGGTCACGTCGTCGCGGCGCACCAGCGTCGCCTGGCGAAGCGTGGTGGCGAAGGACAGCGGAAAATCCCGCTCCGGAACGAATGCGATCTCGCCGCTGCCGGTGAGGCGGCCGTCGCCGCCGTCGCTCGCCGACAGGCGCTCGACGGTCAGCCGGCGGCCCTCGGCGACGGCTTCGAGCTCGAGGTTCTTCAGCAGCGTGCCGGTCTCGAAATTCTCGTAGCTTCCTTGGGAGATCTGCGCGTTCCCGGTCACGCGCGGCGCGGCGAGCGTTCCGCCGAGCGCGAGGTCCGCGGCGAGCTGCCCGTCGAGCCGATGAAGATCGATGCCCAAAGTCTGCCAGAGCGGAGCGATGCGGCCCTTGAGGGTGGCGCTGCCGTCGAGCGGCGCGGTGTCCGCAACCGCAAGCGAGAAGGGCGCGGCGCTCGCGGAAACCGGCAACGCCAGCGCAAAAGACAGCGCCGTCTCTTCGAGGCCGCCTAGCGCGCCCGTGGCGTCCAGCCGCCCTTGCGCGAGCGTGGCATCGGCCGAGCCCTGGAGCGGCGGGAAATTGGCCGCCAGACCCGGCATCGTGAGGCCGTCGATCTCGGCGTGGGCGGTGCCTTCCGGCGCTGCGGGCGGGCCGCCCAGCGCGACCTCCAGCTTCAGCCGGCCGTCGAGCTTTAGATCGGGCACGAAGAGCGCGGCCAGCGCCAGCGGCAAGCGTTTCGCGGCAAGCTGCAGGTCGACCGCGTCCGGGTCGAGCGCAAAGCGGCCGGCGATGCTGCCGCCGGCCCAGGTCAGCGCGATCGGCTCCGCCGCCAGAGCGCGTGCGCCGGACGTGACGACGAGGGGCCGGC
>JBOHKJ010000376.1:0-1606 GCA_050728975.1 Kiloniellales bacterium
ATCCAGGGGCGGGCGGCGGCGGGCAAAGCGGCTCCTTCGCTTGCGTGGCAGGAGTCGAGCGGCAGAAATGGCATCGTGGCGCCGCGAGGGCAAGCGCCGGCGGCAGAAAAACCGCGGTGTCGCTCTACAGGACCGCGCGCAGCGCGCCGATCGGCCAGCGCAAGCCGTCCTCTATCGCCTGGGAGACGAGGGCACCGGTGTCGGCACCCTCGACGTAGCTCTCGTGAAAGTTGATGACGGCCGTGGCTACCACGCCCAGCAGATAGACGAGTAGGACCATCAGCATCAAAATTCGGAACATCGGACGGGTATCCGGTCGCTGAAGCCGACCCTGGCCGGCTGAAACCGCCTTGCGATCTGCTCTACGATTGACGATTGGAGCAGGGTCGCGGGCTTTGGGCGTCCAGTCAACCGCCGGGGAGCGATTTCTCGCCGCGCCGCGGCAACTTGCAGGCTCAACCTGCAGGCTTGGGTTTCGGTGGGGCGACCTGTTATCCTCCCGGCCGCTTGCCGGCCTCGCCGCCGAGCGGCCGGGAGGATAACAGGCCAAAAGGCAAGAAGCCGAGAACGAGCGTCAAGCGATTCGACGACAGGGGTGAAGCGGGCGATGATTTCCAAGCTCCGGGCAGGCGCTCTCGCCGCCCTGACGATGTTCGGCGTCTCGATCTGCGCGCTCCTGCCCGCCGGGCAAGCGCGCGCGCAGGAGCCCGCTGTCGAGCCCGGCCAGGCGATCGGCTACGCCCAGCCGGAGTTCCTCGGCGCGAGCCAGGAATGGCGCTTGCCGCCGGAGAAGCCGTTCCTGGCCATCGCCTCGCTCGAGGGCGCGATTTCGTCCCTTGCCTCCATCAAGCTCGGCGCCGATGTCGGCGTCGCCCTGTTCGAGCAGCGCAATTTCGCGGTGCGGGACGAAGGCTGCCAGCCGGCGATCGGCAGCGCGGCGCGACCCGACCTCCTGTGGCGCGGCCCGACCGCGCACTTCGAGCCGGCGGCAGCCGGAAACGGCGAAGCGCAGGCGCAGGCGCACCTGCCGCGCCGCTTCGCCTCGCTGCTGATCTACCGCCGCGACCAGGGGCCGCCGCCGGGCGTCCTGCTGATGGACCGGCTGATCGGGCCGACCTTCGGCTGCAGCAATCCGCTCCACACGACGCGCTATCAGCGCCTCTTCGTGCCGCTGCCCGAGGCGCCGGCGCGCGGCCACTGCGTCTCGCTGGTGGAGAGGAAGATGCCGCGCAGCGATCGCGTTGCGCTGCTGCTGCCGGGCGATTTCGACGAGGCCTATAGCGGCCTCGATCATCGCTTCAGCATCGCGCTCTTCGACGGCGCCGACTGCGAGGGCGCCTGGGCGATCATCCCGAGCTACGGCCAGCCCGACCGCGAATTCGATCTGCGCGAGGTCGACTTCCGCGATCGCGCCCGCTCGGTCCTGGTGGCCTACGACGGCGGCGTCTTCGATCCGCTGCTCGATCCGCCGCAGGCGCCGCTCGACGGACAGCAGGGGATCGCGACCTCGGCCCCGCTACCGCCGCCGGAGTCAGGCGTGGCTGGCGCCCCCCGTACCGGCAGCGGCGAGACTCCGATCGCTGCCGCCGCGCAATCGGTGCGCGAA
>JBOHKJ010000377.1:0-1559 GCA_050728975.1 Kiloniellales bacterium
GTCGAGGTCGGCTTGGGTCAACACGAATATCCGCTGCTCGCGCAGCCACACGCCGGTGAGATGGCTCTTGCCGGCGCCCGCCGGACCGAAGAGAGCCAGTCCAGGCGCCGGCCAGTCGGGCCAGCGGTCGATCCAGGCAACCGCGACTTCATTGCAGGGCGCGACCAGAAAGTCCTCGCGGCCGAGCGCCGGCCGATGGCCGAGATCGAGCGGCAACTGGCGCGGCACGCTCAGCCCTCGCCGCCGCCACCGGTCGCCGGCGGCAGCTGGCCGCGTCCGCCGCGGTAGTAGCCGCTGTCTTTGTAGCGCGTGACCGCGAAGCGCACGCCGACACCGACGACGGCGCTGAGCGGCACCGCTATCAGCACGCCGACGAAGCCGAACAGCAGGCCGCCGGCCAGCAGCCCGAAAATGACCCAGACCGGATGAAGGCCGACGCGGTCGCCCACCAGCTTGGGGGTGAGGAAGTTGCCTTCCACCGCCTGGCCGATAAGAAAGATCGCCGCGACAATGGCAATCGAGATCCAGTTGTCGAACTGCAGGAAGGCGAGGCCGACCGAGAGTATCAGGCCGACCGCCGAGCCCAGGAAGGGGATGAAGGACAGCAGTCCCGACAGGATGCCGATCGCCAGCCCGAAGTCGAGGCCGGCAAGCGAGAGCGCCGCGCCGTAGAAGGTCGCCAGTATCAGACACACCAAGGTCTGGCCGCGCACAAAGCCTGCCAGGATCCTGTCGACCTCGCGCGCCTGCGCGCGCACTGTCTCGGCATGCTCGCGCGGCAGGGCGTCGTCGATCTTGGCAACGATGTGATCCCAGTCGCGCAACAGATAGAACGTGACCAGCGGCGTGATGAAGACCAGCGACAGCAGATTGAACAATGCGAGACCGCCGGTGACGATGCCCCCCAACACGCCTCCGGCCCATGCAACGGCATCGGCGGAGACGCCGGCGAGCGCGTCCCGTCCCTGCTGCAACAAGGCGCTGTCGAAACGACCGGTCAGCCGGCTGAGCAGGGCCTCGACCCACTGGCGCGCAGAGGTCATCAGGTTCGGCAGATTCTCGATCAGGCCCTGGGTCTGCTGGACCAGCAGCGGCACGATCAGAACCAGGATCAGCGCCACCACGAGCAGGAACGCAAGCGAAACCACCGCGGTCGCGAGGGTGCGCGAGAGGCCGCGGGACTCAAGCCGGTCGCAGATCGGATCGAGCAGATAGGCGAACGCCATGCCGGCGACGAATGGCAACAGGATGTCGCGCAGCAGGTACAGCAACAGCAGGAAGACGGCTATGGCGATCGACCAAAAGCGGAGCTGTCGTCCCTGGTTCATTCTCCGTCTCCCAGACTCCGCTGATGCTGGATCGCGCGCGAGCCCCACTTGTAGACGTAGGCCGCCCCTGAAGCGATCGTGGTTGCGGTCACGGCAGCAATCAGAAGATTGTAGAACAGCGGCGTATCGATTTCGAAGGCGAGCCTGGCCATCACCTCGACCGCCAGGACGATCTGCGCCGTCGTGTTCACCTTGCTGTTGAAGAGCGGCTCCATCTTGAGCGACTGGGTG
>JBOHKJ010000378.1:0-1662 GCA_050728975.1 Kiloniellales bacterium
GACCACGACCGGCCGCGCGTTGCCGATATGGGCGCGGTCGTAGACCGTCGGCCCGCAGACGTACATCCGCACGCGCGCCGGATCGAGCGGGCGAAAATCCTCTTTCGCCCGCGCCAGGGTGTTGTAGAGGCGAAGGGCGACGCTCACGAGCGCGACCGTGTCCGGCGGCCATCGCCTGTGGCAATGCCTTTGCCGCCAACGGCCGTTTTTGAGACTGCCGGCATCATTTCGAGCCCTTCCGCAGCCTAATTAAAGCCGAAAAAGCCTTTTCGATCAAACACATGCTTTGAATTATGAGAGAGATCAAAAGCCCTGCTCCAAAATGCGCCGCGGCACGCCCGCTGCCGCCGTTCCGGTCGTTGTCTCACGGCCCAGCATGCGGCCGGGCGCAACCCGGCGAGACGCTGGCCGGGCTACGCGGCACGGTCAGTCTATAGGGCAGTTGCCCGCGTGTCAAGCGGTGGCGGTATTGCTACCAATTTACAGCTTCGTGCCGGCCCGACGCTCTAGCCGGTCTTGCCGGCAAGGCGCGCCGCCGTCCGCTGCCGGCCGATGAGAGGTAGCAGATGACGCATCGCGGGTCCATCGGAGCGGCCGGTGAGCGCGAGGCGCAGCGGATGGAACAGCGCCTTGCCCTTGGCGCCGGTGGCCCTCTTCACGTCCGCGGTCCAGGCCTCCCAGGTGCTGTCGTCCCATGGCTCGGGCGGGAGCTTCGCGAGCGCTTCCGCCAGGAGATCCGGCGCCTCGAGCTGCGGCGTCACGGCACCGCGGCAAACGCGGTACCAGAGCGCGATGTCGGCGAGCTTAGTCAGATTCGGCCGTACCGCCTCCCAGAACGCGGCGTCGATGTCGTCCAGTCCGAGCGCGGCGAGACGCGCGCGCGCCGCGTCGTAAGGCATGGCGTGGAGGATGCGGGCGTTCAGGCTTTCGAGCTCCTGCGGGTCGAAGCGCGGCGCGGCGCGCCCGAATCGCGCGAGGTCGAACTCGGCGACCAGCCGATCGAGGTCGCTGCGCGGCTCGACCGGGTCGGCGCTGCCGAGCTTTGCGAGATAGGCGTTGACCGTCATGGGCTCCAGGCCCTGCTCGCGCAGCCCCTCGAGACTGAGACTCCCTAGCCGCTTGGAGAGTCCCTGCCCCCCGGCGTCGAGCAGCAGCGACAGGTGGCCGAAGGCCGGCACCGCTCCGCCGAGCGCCTGAAAAAGCTGCACCTGGACCGCGGTGTTGGTGACGTGATCCTCGCCGCGAATCACGTGACTGATGGCAAGCTCCAGATCGTCGACCACCGAAGAGAAGATATAGAGCGGCCGCCCGTCCTCGCGCTGCAGCACCGGGTCCGAGAGGTTCGCGCCCTGGAAGCGGGTCTCGCCGCGCACCAGATCGTGCCAGAGAATCTCTCCCGGCTCGAGCTTGAAGCGCCAATGCGGCCGGCGGCCCTCGGCCTCCAAAGCCTTGCGCTCGACATCGGTCAGCGCGAGCGCTGAACGGTCGTAGAGCGGCGGGCGGCCGGCGGCGAGCTGCGCCTTGCGCTTCAGCGACAGCTCCTCGGGCGTCTCGTAGCAGGGATAAAGGCTGCCGCGGGCCCGGAGGCGCGCCGCGGCAGCCGCGTAACGCTCGGATCGGTCCGACTGGCGGGCCCTCTCGTCCCAGGTCAGCCCGAGCCAG
>JBOHKJ010000379.1:0-1947 GCA_050728975.1 Kiloniellales bacterium
GGCGAGGCTGCAACAGCAGCTCGGCAGCCGGCCGCGCTGGCTCGCCGCCTCGACCCATCCCGGCGAGGAGCGGCTGGTGGCGGCGGCGCAGCGCGCGCTCGCGGCAAAGCGGCCCGGACTGCTGGCGATCCTGGTGCCGCGCCATCCGCAGCGCGGGGCCGCGCTGGCGAGCAGCTTGAGCGGCGAAGGCTTCGCGGTGGCGCTGCGCAGCCGCGGCGAGGCGCCGGCGCCGGAGAGCGAGGTGTACATCGCCGACACCATCGGCGAGCTCGGCCTGTGGTATCGCCTGGCGCCGGTGGCCTTCGTCGGCGGCTCGCTGGTGCCGCACGGCGGCCAGAACCCGCTGGAGGCGGCGAAGCTCGGCTCGGCCGTCGTCACCGGCCCCCACACCGAGAACTTCGCCCGCATCGCAGGGGAGATGGAGCGCGCCGGCGCGCTCATCCGCGTCGCCGATGCCGCGGCGCTCGGCGAGGCGGTGGCGCGCCTGCTGGACGACGAAGCGGTGCGGGAGAGACAGGTCGCGGCTGCCGCAGACTACGCCCGCCACGAGGCCCTGGTCCTGGAGCGAATATCGGCAGCGATCGAGCCGCTGCTTGCCAAAGCGCGGAAGGCGGGGCCGGCCGGCGGCAATTGACGACCCCGCCAGCAATTGACGACCTTGGGGGCCAGCGGCGAAGGTAGCGCCCCGAAGCCCACGGGCGGGCAAAGGCGCGGGGGACGGAGGGGCGAAGGGACGATGGGCGACTACCGTATCGCGGTCATACCCGGCGACGGCATCGGCAGCGAGGTGGTCGACGCAGGGATCAAGGTGCTGGAAGCGCTCGCCACGCGCCAGCCGCGGCTCGGCCTGCGCTTCAAGCGCTTCCCCTGGGGCTCCGACTACTACCGCGACCACGGGCGCATGATGGCCGAGGACGCGCTGGAGAAGCTGCAGCGCTTCGACGCGATCTACTTCGGCGCGGTCGGCGACCCCAAGATTCCCGACCACATCACGCTGTGGGGCCTGCGGCTTGCGATCTGCCTGGGCTTCGACCAGTACGCCAACCTGCGGCCGGCGCGCGTGCTGCCTGGCGTAACCTCGCCGCTGCGCGACCTCGAGCCCGGCGCGCTCGACTGGATCATCCTGCGGGAGAACAGCGAGGGCGAATATTCCGGCGCCGGCGGGCGGGTGCACCAGGGCCTCGACCAGGAGGTCGGGATCGAGGCCTCCGTCTTCACCCGCTCGGGCGTGGCGCGGATCATGAAGATCGCCTTCGAGATGGCGCGCGCCCGGCCGCGCAAGCGCCTCACCTGCGTCACCAAGTCCAACGCGCAGCGCCACGGCATGGTGCTGTGGGACGAGATCTTCGCCGCGACCGCCAAGACCTATCCGGACGTCGCCGCCGACAAGATGCTGGTCGACGCCATGACCACGCGCATGGTGCGCGACCCGGGCTCGATCGACACCGTGGTGGCGACCAACCTCCACGCCGACATCCTGAGCGACCTCGCCGCCGCCTTGAGCGGCAGCCTGGGCCTCGCGCCGACCGCCAACCTCAACCCCGAGGGCAAGTTCCCCTCGATGTTCGAGCCGATCCATGGCTCCGGCTTCGACATCGCCGGCAAGGGGATCGCCAACCCGATCGGCGCCTTCTGGTCGGCGGTGCTGATGCTGGAGCACCTGGGCGAGGCCGAGGCCGGGCGGCGCCTGATGACCGCGATCGAGGCGGTGCTGGAGAGCGGCGAGGGCCTGACGCGCGACCTCGGCGGCGCGGCCACCACCGAAGAGGTGACCGCGGCGGTCTGCAAGCGCCTGGAAGGGCGCAACCGCTGACCCGGGGCCGGCCGGTTGCGAAAAGCAGCACGAGCTCTGCGTCATTTTCGGCAATGCCTGGTATTTTTCCTGACGCGAAAACTAATCCGAATCAAAGCCTTGACCGGTAATTATGGCAATTAGCAAAGGGCCCT
>JBOHKJ010000380.1:0-2825 GCA_050728975.1 Kiloniellales bacterium
GAGGTCGATCGCCTCTATCGCGGCGAGCCGCGCCAGCCGATCGCCCGCGCGCTGCGCCGGCCGGTCGAGCTGTTCCAGCTGCCACGCGGCGAGTTTCTTGCTGTGATCGACGGCATGGAAATGGACGCCCGCGGGCCGATCCAGGCACCGAGCGACGAGGAGCTGACACTCTACTGCCGGCGTGTGGCCGGCGCAGTGGGGCTGCTCTCGATCCGCGCCTTCGGCGCGCGTGGCGCCGAGGCCGAGCGGCTGGCGCTGGCGCTGGGCGAAGCGCTGCAACTCACCAACATCCTGCGCGACCTCGGCGAGGATGCCGCCATCGGGCGCATCTACCTGCCTCGCGAGCTGCTGGCCAAGCAGGGGATCGTCGGCCGCGATCCGGTTAGCCTGCTTGCCGACCCGCTGTTGCCGCCAGTGCTGGAAGAGGTCGCCGAGCGCGCCAAAGCGCGGTTCGCGGAAGCCCATGCACTGCTCGCCAAGCTACCGCGCAAGCGGCTGCGGGGCGCCCGCATCATGATGGAGGTCTATCGCCGCCAGCTCGAGCTGCTGTGCGCCCGCGGCTGGCGCGATCCGTCGGCCCCACCGCCGCACCTCGCCCGCTTCGAGAAGCTGTGGATCGTGCTGCGCAATCTCTTCGGCTGACTGCGGGCTCGGGATTTGAGCGACGCACGCCTCCATGTGATCGGCGCCGGCCTCGCCGGGCTGGCGGCGGCCCTCGCGCTCGCCGCGCGCGGACGCAGCGTGACGCTGCATGAGGCCGCGGCCCAGGCCGGCGGGCGCTGCCGCTCCTACCGCGAGCCGGCGCTCGGCTGCTTGATCGACAACGGCAACCACCTGCTGCTCTCGGGCAACGAGGCGGCACGCACCTTCCTCGCCGAGATCGGCAGCGAGAATGCGCTGACCGGCCCGGGCGACGCACGCTTCCCCTTCCTCGATCTCGAGAGTGGCAAGCGCTGGACGATCCGTCCGGGCGAGGGTGCCCTCCCCTGGTGGATCTTCGACCGCGCACGCCGGGTGCCGGAGACAACGTCGCTCGACTATCTGGAGGCGCTCAAGCTGGCGATCGCCGGGCCGGAGGCGACGGTCGCCGAGCGCGTCAGGAGCGATGGCGCGCTCTATCGCCATTTCTGGGAGCCGCTGACGCTGGCCGCGCTCAACACCGAGCCGCAGGCCGGCGCCGCCAGCCTCCTGTGGCGGGTGCTCAAGGACTCCTTCGGGCGTGGCGCCGCGGCCTGCCGGCCGCTGGTGGCGCGCGACGGCCTAGGCCCGGCCTTCGTCGAGCCGGCCTTGAAGCGGCTCGCAAAACTTGGGGTGGAGATCCGCTTCAACCGCCGCCTGCGCGCGATGGAGCGCAGCGACCGGAGCCTCACAGGGCTCATCTTCGCCAACGAGACCGTCGCACTGAGCGAGGGCGACGGGGTGGTGCTGGCAGTGACGCCAGCGACTGCGAGGGAGCTGCTGCCCGATCTCGCGGTGCCGGAGGAAAGCCGGCCGATCGTCAATGCCCATTTCCTGTTGTCGGATGGTTTCGTACCGCCGATCCCTTTCGACGGCGTCTCGCCCTTGCTCGGTCTCTTCGGCGGGACAGCGCAGTGGCTGTTCCTGCGCGGCGCCGTCGCCAGCGTCACGGTCAGCGCCGCCAGCGAACTGGTGGACCTCCCCGCAGAGACCTTGGCGCCGCGCCTCTGGAGCGACGTCGCGCGCGCGCTCGGCCTCGAGCCGGGAGATATTCCGTCCCACCGCGTGGTCAAGGAGAAGCGGGCGACCTTCGCCGCCACGCCGGCGGCCTGTCGGAAGCGGCCCGCCGCAAGGACGACAATGGTTAATCTGTGGCTGGCCGGCGACTGGACGGCGACCGGCTATCCGGCAACCATCGAGGGGGCGATCCGCTCCGGCCGGACGGCGGCCGAGGCGGCCCTGCAGCCGCTGGTTTAAGCTTGAATCTCAACCCCTTCCGGCCCTTGCCTGGGGGTCGCCGCTCGGCTAGCTTGGCTTCAGAAGCGCTGGGGTCCGCTTGCCCCGCGCCGGTGCCCCGATGCCAGCGCCTCGACCCCGGGGCCCCCTCCGTCGGCAGGGCATTCGGTCCTTCGAGGAGTGACAGCGCGTGACGCTTGCAAGAGCGGACCTGCGGTTCGAGTCCGGCAGCCGCAGTCTCGACGAGACGATCGCCGAGCAGACCGCCGCGCTTCTGGCCGCGCAGCGCAGCGACGGCCATTGGGTCTTCGAGTTCGAGGCCGACGTCACCATCCCCGCCGAATACGTGATGCTGCGCCATTTCCTCGGCGCGCTCGACGACGACTACCTGCTCCGCGAGCAGCGCATCGTCGCCTACCTGCGCTCGATCCAAGGCGAAGACGGCGGCTGGCCGCTGTTCCATGGCGGCGATTCCAACATCAGCGCGACCGTGAAGGCCTACTTTGCCTTGAAGCTGGCCGGCGCCGAGATCGACGCGATCCATATGCGCCGCGCGCGCGAAAAGGTTCTGGCCTTGGGCGGCGCGGCGCAGGCCAACGTCTTCACCCGCTTCGCGCTCGCGCTGTTCGACCAGGTCCCCTGGCGCGCGGTGCCGGTAATGCCGGTCGAGATCATGCTGCTGCCGCGCTGGTTCCCATTCCACCTGGAGAAGGTCTCCTACTGGTCGCGCACGGTGATCGCGCCGATGCTGATCCTGATGGCGCTCAAGCCGCAGGCGGTCAATCCGCACGGCGTGTCGATCGACGAGCTGTTCCGCGAGCCGCCCGAGATCGCTCGCTATCCACTGAATCCGACCGGGACCTGGCTGGGCGCGCTGTTCAAGGGCCTCGACAAGGTCGTGCGCCTGGTCG
>JBOHKJ010000381.1:0-20486 GCA_050728975.1 Kiloniellales bacterium
GCCATGGGCGCCGACTTCATCAAGCTGCTGGCGACCGGCGCTATTACCTCCACCAAGTACGAGAAAGCCGACGCGATCCAGTACCGCCCCGACGAGATTGCCGAGGCGGTTGCGAGCGCGGCTGCCAACCACACCTACGTCGCCGCGCACGCCCATGCGCTGGAGGGTATTCGCAATGCGGTCGAATGCGGCTGCCGCTCGGTCGAGCACGGCTCCTTCGGTGACGACGCGGTCTACCGGCTCATGGCCGAGCGCGAAACCTGGCTGGTGCCGACCGTCTGCACCACCCAGGCGATGATGAGCAATCCGGCCTTCGCGCCGCGCGCGCCGGGGCATGTCTGCGCGCGCTACGAGTCGATTCACGAGATCCATGTCGAGAATCTGCGCAAGGCGCACGGCCACGGCGTCAAGGTCGCGATGGGCAGCGACGCCGGCACGCCCGGCAATCTCTGCGGCGACAACCTGCAGGAGGTCGAGGTGATGGTGAACGAGGCCGGCTTCTCGCCGGCCGACGGCATCCATGCGGCGACGCTGGAGGCGGCGCGCCTGCTGCGCGTCGACGACCGCCTGGGCAAGATCGCCCATGGCTACCTCGCGGACGTGATCGCCGTCGCCGAGAATCCGCTGGACGACATCTCCGCGCTCCGCAGTGTCGAGTTCGTGATGAAGGAAGGCCGCAGCTACAAGCAAGACGGCCGCGTGCTGTCACACCCTCCTGTCTGATCTCCCTGCACGAGCCGCCAATTGACGCGCCCGCGCGTGCCGGGCGAAGCTGCCCGAAGCTGCGCCACAGGGGATCGGGCAAAAATTCATGACCAGGAAGCTGGGCCTTTCCGTCGCGGTGGGCGACTACGACCGCACCCGGCCGCTGGTCGACGGCGCGGTGCAGATCGATGGCGTGGAGCCGATTTACATGCGTCTCTCGCCGGAAGAAATATTCTTTCGGGCCCTCCGCAATGCCGAGTTCGACGTCTGCGAGCTCTCGCTGTCCTCCTTCACGGTCAAAACGGCGCAAGGCAACTGCCCCTACGTGGGCATACCGGCCTTCGTCTCGCGCGCCTTCCGGCACACCTCGATCTACATCAACAAGGAGCGGGGCATCGAGAAGCCCGAGGATCTGAAGGGCCGGCGGGTCGGCGTGCCGGAGTATCAGTTGACCGCCTGCGTCTGGGCGCGCGCGATCCTGGAAGACGACCACGGCGTCACACCCGCCGATCTTCGGTGGCTCTACGGCGGCATCGAGGAGGCGGGAGGGCGAGCGGAAAAGGTCGCGGTCTCCCTGCCGAAAGAGGTGACATTGCAGCCGATCCCCGACGACCGCACGCTTTCGGGCATGCTGGCCGACGGCGAGATCGACGCCCTGGTGACGCCGCGCGCGCCGTCCAGCTACGGGCGCGCGGCCAGCGTGGGCTGGCTCTATCCGGACCCGGTCGCCGCCGGCCAGGACTATTACCGCCGCACCGGCATCTTCCCGATCATGCACCTGCTCGGCCTGCGGCGCGACCTCGCCGAGGCTCATCCCTGGCTGCCGGTGGCACTCCTCAAGGCTTTCGAGCAGTCCAAGCAGCTGGCGCTCGCCAAGCTCGCCGACACCTCGGCAACCAAGGTAACCCTCCCCTTCGTCGAGGAGCAGCTGAAGGCCGCGCGCGACCTCATGGGACCGGACTACTGGTCCTATGGCATCAAGAAGAACGTCAAGACGCTCGACAGCTTCCTCCGCCATCACCACGCCCAGGGTCTCTCGACTCGCCGCCTCGAGGTGGAGGAGCTCTTCCACCCGACGACCCTGGAAACGGTGGTCTATTGAGCGTGGAACGTCACGACCATGCCGGTCCGTATCGACTGCTCGGCGTGATCGGCTTTACAGCCGGGTGCCGCACTCGCTATGACCGGGGCGGCTCGGATCGAGAAGAAGAGGCGCGATGATGGCGTGGCACAAGGTGGCGGCTCTGGCCGAGCTGCCCGAGGGCGAGGTGATCGAGGTCAAGGTCGGCGACACGTCGATCGCCCTCTACAACGTCGAGGGCGCGGTCTACGCGACCGGCAATATTTGCACGCACGCCTTCGCCTGCCTGCACGAAGGCTTCCTGGAAGGCTACAAGATCGAATGTCCGCTGCATCAGCAGCTGTTCGACGTTCGCAGCGGGGAGGCCTTGGAGGGCCCGGCGGAGGAGGACCTTCCGGTCTATCCGGTTAAGGTCGAAGATGGCGCGATTCTGGTGGAGGTGTAGGAGGGGGCGAACTTTGAGCCGCACGTTGACCCTCTGGAACGAGCCGTGTTAAACCAAACACTTAGGTGCCTAAGCAAACCTGCCGGCCGGAGGTTCCTTGGAGCGGCGGGACAACAACCAAGTCACTAGGGAGGACTGGCAATGCGGAAGCTTCTGATCGGCGCGGCACTGGCTGCGCTCGCCTTCGTTCAGCCGGCGGCGGCAGCCGACAGCTACAACGTGACACTTGCGGGCGCCAGCCCGGGGGGCCTCTGGTCGCTGCTGGGCAGCGGTGTCGACGCCGCGGTGAAGACAGCCTATCCGGGCTCGACGGTGACATATCAGACCTCGGGCGGCGGCTTCGCCAACATCGGCCTTATCGACGAAGGCAAGGTGGAGATGGGAATCGCCCACGACGCCGAGCTTCTGCTGGCCAAGAACGGCAAGCCGCCCTTCAAGTCGGAGATCGACTCGATGCGCGGGCTCGCCTACCTCTATACCTGGGCGCCGATGCACGTGATCGTTCGGAAGGACTTCGCCGAGGAGCACGGCGTAACCTCCTTCTCCGACATCGCCGACAAGAAAATTCCAGCAGTCATCGCCATCAACAAGCGCGGCAACGTCGCCTCGAACGTGGCGGAAGCGATGCTGGATGCGATCGGCGCCGATGCCAAGACGCTGGAGAGCTGGGGCGGACGCCTCGTCTACGCTGCCTCGGGCGAGCAGGCGAACCTGATGCAGGACCGCCGGATCGACATCATCATCAACAGCCTCTTCGTCAAGCACAGCTCGATCCTCGAGATCGCCAACGCGATCCCGGTGACGCTGCTCGGCTTGAGCGAAGCGACGATCGAGAAAGTGAATGCGGCCAGCGGCTCCACGCCGTATGTCATCGAGGCGGGAAGCTACGACTTCGCAGCCGACGACGTCCCGACGGTCACGCTCGGCGCCGCCCTGGTGGTGAGCGAGGAAATGAGCGACGAGGACGCCTACAATCTCACCAAGGCGCTTTTCGAGCACGACGACAAGCTGGCCGGGGTCCACAACGCGATGAAGCAGTTGACGCCCGAGGTCATGGCCTCGCTTTCCGTCATTCCCTATCATGACGGGGCGCTCAAATACCTGAAAGAAGCGGGTCTGCGGTAGGCCGCCCGCCAGACAGGTGCGAACGAAGCGCGGAGCGGCCACGAGGATGCGGCCGCTCCCGCAACTCATTCATTGGAGTAGTCGCCGATGGCTCGCCTGGGGCTCCTTCTGACCATCGGTCAGCGGCGCAAGCTTTCGGGCCCGCTCAAGTGGATAACGGAGATCTTCGCCGGTGCGACGGCGATTGCCGTCGTCTATTGCTCGACATTGGTGCTGGTCGATCTCTTCGCCATGACTATCGCCTTCGTGTCGGCGATCATGGCCTTGGTGTTTCTGATGGTGGGCGCGACCGAGGCGTCGGACGCCGAGAAGCCATCGCCGCTCGATTTTCTGTTCAGCGCGGTCGCGATCGCCGCCGGGCTCTACTTCTTCTTCGACAGCGAGCGCATCATCACCCGCATCACGCTGCTGGACGATCTCACGACCTGGGACGTGGTCTTCAGCTCGGCACTGCTGTTTCTGACGCTGGAGGGAACGCGCCGCACCGTCGGTCTCGGCTTGACCGCGATCGTGTTGATCTTTCTCGCCTACAATCTCTGGGGCCACGTGCTGCCGGGCAAGTTCGGCCATGGCTTCATCAGCTACCGCCATTTCCTCGACGTCATGATGTTCACCACCGACGGCCTTTTCGGGGTGCCGGTGCGGGTGGCGGCGACCTATGCCTTCCTCTTCGTGCTGTTCGGCACCTTTCTCAGCATGGCCGGCGGCAGCGACTTCTTCTTCAATCTCGCCGCCGCGGTCAGCGGCCGCAGCCCGGGCGGCCCGGGCAAGATCGCAGTCATCTCGTCGGGCCTCTACGGCATGATCTCCGGAAGCCCGACCAGCGACGTGGTCACTACCGGGTCGGTCACCATTCCGATCATGAAGCGGCTCGGCTACTCGGCGACGCTCGCCGGCGGCATCGAAGTCGCGGCCTCGACCGGCGGTGGTTACATGCCGCCGGTGATGGGATCGGCTGCCTTCATCATGGCCGAGTATACCGGCATCGACTACCGGGAGATCGCGATCGCCGCCACCGTCCCGGCGCTGCTCTACTATCTCTGCATCTATTTGCAGGTGCATTTCCGCTCGCTCAAGATGGGTCTGGCCGGATTGCCGAAGGACCAGATTCCGCGCATGCGGGTCGTCATGAAGGATGGCGGCCTGTTCCTCGTGCCGCTGGCTGTGCTGACCGGGGCGCTGCTATATGGCTACTCGCCCTCGTTCGTGGCCGTGTTCGGCGCGATCTCGGTGCTTGCGGTGGCGACGCTCAAGCGCTCGACGCGCATGGGCCTCTTGAAGATCTGGCAGGCCTTCGCCGAGACCACCCTCCGAATGGTTTCGATCGTCGCCGCGTGCGCCGCCGCAGGGCTGATAATCGGCGGCCTGACGATGACCGGACTGGCCGCCAAGTTTGCCGACCTGATCTTTCTGATCGCCGGCGACAGCGCCTTCATAGCGCTGGTGATCGCAGCACTGGTGGCAATCCTGCTCGGCTGCGGCATGCCCACGCCGAGCGCCTTCATTCTGGCCGCGGTGCTGGTCAGCTCGACGCTTACCAACCTCGGGCTTTCGGTGATGCAGAGCAATATGTTTCTGCTCTACTTCTCGGCGCTTTCGGCCATGACGCCGCCGGTCGCGGTCGCCGCCTTCGCCGCGGCGGCCATCGCCGACGCCAATCCGCTGAAAATCGCGGCTGTCGCGGTGCGCCTCGGCATCTCCGCCTTCGTCGTTCCCTTCGCCTTCGTCTATGGCGAGGGGTTGCTGCTGCAAGGGGACCTGCTGACCATCCTCCGCAACTGTGTCACCGCTGGCGCCGGCGTGGCATTGCTGGCCGTCGCGGTCGAAGGGCATTTCCGCGACCCGCTGGAGCCGCCGGTGCGGTTCTTGCTCGCGGCTGCCGGCCTGCTGTTGATCGCCCCCTCGGCGCTGGCGTTCCTTGTCGCGCTTCTGACGGTCGGCGTCGCAGTTCTGATCTCCTCCAACCTCAGGAATCAGCTCCGCCCCGGATTTCGGGCAGATCCGCGGCGCCTGCCGGAAGCCGAGTCATGACGCTGCCGAAGTCCCATATAGAGAGACGATGAAAAGATCCAATGAGCTCGACTTTGTCTGGCCCAGCGAAGGCCTGGCCCGCGTTCCCTATCGCATATACAGCGATCCGGCGATCTATGCCCGCGAGCAGGAGCTGATCTTCGGCGGGCGGGCCTGGAGCTACGTCGCGCTTGAGTGCGAGATTCCCAATTCCGGCGATTTCAAGCGCACCTTCATCGGCGAGCGCCCGGTGGTGGTGGTCCGCGACCAGGAGGGCGCGATCAATGTGGTGGTCAACCGCTGTGCCCATCGCGGCGTGCAGTTCTGCCGCGAGCAGCGCGGCAACGCCAAGGAGTTTCGCTGCCCCTACCACGAGTGGCTCTACAATCTGAAAGGCGAGCTGATCGGCGTGCCGTTCCGGCGCGGAGTGAAGAAGATGGGCGGCATGCCGGCCGACTTCGACATGAAGCAGCATGGGTTGGAACGGCTGCGCGTGGCGACCCGGAATGGCGTGGTCTTCGCCTCATTCTGCCGGGACATCGAATCGCTGGAGGACTATCTCGGTCCGAAGATGGTCGGCTGGTTCGACCGCGTCTTCGACGGCCGCACGCTGACCCTGCTCGGCTATTCGCGCCAGGCGATCCCCGCCAACTGGAAGCTGATGTTCGAGAACATCAAGGACCCCTATCACGCCAGCCTGCTGCATGTCTTCCTGGTGACCTTCGGCCTGTTCCGCGCCGACAATCCGAGCCGGGTGGAGATGGACGAGACCGGCCGTCACGGCGTGCTGGTGAGCCGCAAGGGCGAGCAGAAGAAGACCGACGACCTCGCCGACATGAGCAAGTTCCGCGAGGACCTGAAGCTCAAGGACCCGCGCCTGCTGGACCCGGTGCGCGAGTATCCGGGCGATGCCACGGTCGTGATGCAGACGCTCTGGCCCAACATCATCATCCAGCAGCAGTCGAACACGCTTGCGACCCGACAGCTGGTCACTCGCGGACCCGAGGAGTTCGAGCTGGCCTGGACCTTCTTCGGCTACGAGAGCGACGACCCGGCGATGCAGAAGCGCCGCCTTCGCCAAGCCAACCTCATGGGCCCGGCCGGCTTCGTCTCGATCGACGACAGCGAGGTGATGGAGTTCAGCCAGCACGGCATCTCGCCCTATCCCGAGGCCGCCGGTGTCTTGGAGATGGGCGGACGCGACCGCGAGGATGCCGACCACATCGTCACCGAATCCCCGATCCGTGCCTTCTACGACTATTACCGTCAGGTGATGGGATTCTAGGCGGCGATGGACCAGCGCCTTCTCTTGAGGCTGGAGCTCGACGCCCTCTACGCCGACTACGCCGCCGCGCTCGACCAGCGCGACTACGCCGCCTGGCCGCGGTTCTTCACCGAGGACTGTCTCTATCAGGTGATCCCGCGCGAGAACCACGAGCAGGGCCTGCCGCTCGCCACCATCCTCTGCGAGAGCCGCGGCATGCTGGAGGACCGGGTCTACGCGGTCCGAGAAACCTCGATGTATGGGCCGCGCGCCCTGCGCCATCTGGTGTCGGGGCTCAGGATCGTCGGCGTGGAGGAAGAGGAGATCGCCGCAGAGGCGAACTTCTGCGTTCTCCAGACCTTGAACGACCGCACGACCGAGGTGTTCCTCGCCGGGCGCTATCTCGACCGGCTGGTGTGGGAGGAGGGGACCCTCCGCTTCAAGCAGCGCATCTGCGTCTTCGACACCAACCTCGTCCCGAACACGCTGGTGGTGCCGGTCTAGCCGGGACTCCCCTATACTCGCGCGGCCATGACGCGACGCGACCTCGGAACCTGGGACTATATTGTCGTCGGCGCCGGCAGTGCCGGCTGCGTGCTCGCCAATCGCCTGAGCGCCGATCCTGAGGTGCGCGTGCTGCTGCTGGAGGCCGGCGGCAGGGACAACTACCTCTGGATTCACATCCCCATCGGCTACCTCTACTGCATGGGGAACCCGCGCACCGACTGGGGCTTCAGGACCGAGGCCGAGCCGGGCCTCAATGGCCGCGCGCTGGCCTATCCGCGCGGCCGGGTGCTGGGCGGCTGCAGCGCCATCAACGGCATGATCTACATACGCGGCCAGGCCCGCGACTACGACGGCTGGCGCCAGCTTGGAAACCGCGGCTGGGGCTGGGACGATGTCTTGCCCTATTTTCGCAAGTCGGAGGGCCACTACGCCTGGGACGACGAGGCCCATGGCCGCGACGGCGAGTGGCGGGTGGAGGAGCAGCGCCTCTCCTGGGAGATTCTCGATTCCGTGGCGGCGGCGGCGGCGGAGACCGGCTTGCCGCGGTTGCGCGACTTCAACGCCGGCAATAACGAGGGCGTGGCCTACTTCCAGGTCAACCAGAAGCGCGGCATCCGCTGGACCGCCGCCAAGGCCTTCCTCAAGCCGGCGCAGAATCGCCGGAATCTCCGCATCGTCACTCAGGCTCAGGCCGAGCGGCTACTGCTCGACGGGCGCCGCGCAATCGGCCTGGAGCTGACGGTCGAGGGCGAGCCGGCGGTGGCGTTTGCCGCCGGCGAAGTGATCCTCTCGGCCGGTGCCATCGGCTCGCCGCAGCTCCTGCAGCTCTCCGGCATCGGTCCGGGTGCGTTGCTGCAGCGCCACGCTGTCGACGTCGTCCACGAGCTGCCTGGCGTCGGCGCGAACCTGCAGGATCATCTGCAGCTCCGCACCATCTTCAAGGTCGCCAACGCAACCACGCTGAACGAGCGGGCCGGCAATCTCTTCGGCAAGGCCAGGATCGCGCTTCAGTATCTCCTGACGCGCAGCGGTCCCATGTCGATGGCGCCGAGCCAGCTCGGCATCTTCGCCAGGTCGGATCCGGCGCTCGCCACGCCCAACCTCGAGTATCACGTGCAGCCGTTGTCGCTCGACCGTTTTGGCGAGCCCTTGCACCGCTTTCCGGCGATCACGCTCTCGGTCGCCAACCTGCGGCCCGAGAGTCGGGGCAGCGTCTCCATCGCCTCGCCCGATCCGGGCGCGCACCCCGAAATCAGGCCGAACTATCTCGCAACCGAGGGCGACCGTAGGGTGGCGGCCGAAGCGATCCGCCACGTGCGCGGCCTGATGGCAACCCGCGCGATGGCGCGCCATGCGCCCGCGGAGCTGCTGCCCGGCGCCGCGCTCGCCAGCGACCGCGAGCTGGCGCGCGCTGCCGGAGACATCGGCACCACGATCTTTCATCCGGTCGGCACCGCGAAAATGGGCAACGACCCGCAGGCAGTGGTCGACGAGCGGCTGCGGGTCCACGGGATAGCCGGCCTCAGGGTGGTCGACGCCTCGGTGATGCCGACCATCACCTCCGGCAACACCAACTCGCCGACCGTCATGATCGCCGAGAAAGGCTCGGCAACGATCCGCGAGGATCGCCTTCAAGGCCGGTAACAAGGATTGGGGCGCTGCCGGGAGGCCAGCGGCGGCCCCTACCTGCACCGTGGCATGGTCTGCTATGGTCGCGGGCTCGGTCCCAGGCTTCAGCGCGACCGTTTCGCTAGGCCCGTCGGCCGGATTCGAGAGCCATCCCAACCCGAGGTTGTTCCATGTCCGATCCCGCCGTCGCCCAATCTGCCGCCGCTCCGGGTCAAGCCTCCAATGCCGAATTGCAGGCGCTGCGCGAGCAAGCCGTGCCGCGCGGGGTCGCCACCATGTTGCCGGTCTTCGCCGCGCGCGCCCGGAACGCCGAGCTTTGGGACGTCGAGGGCAAGCGCTACATCGACTTCGCCTCCGGCATTGCGGTGCTCAACACCGGTCACAACCACCCCAAGATCAAGGCGGCGGTCGCTCGCCAGCTCGAGAACTTCAGCCATACCTGTTTCCAGGTGGTGCCCTACGAGGATTACGTGCGCCTCGCCGCGCGTCTCAACGCGGTCGCTCCGGGGCCGACGCCGAAGAAGACCATCTTCTTCTCCACCGGCGCGGAGGCCGTGGAGAACGCGATCAAGATCGCCCGCGCCCATACCCGCCGTCCGGCGATCGTCTCCTTCTCCGGGGCCTTCCACGGCCGCACCATGATGGGCATGGCGCTGACCGGAAAGGTGGCGCCCTACAAGCTCGGTTTCGGCCCCTTCCCGGGCGGCGTCTATCACCTGCCGTTCCCGATCGCCTATCATGGCGTCTCCGTCGCCGAGTCTTTGAAGGCGCTCGAAACGCTGTTCAAGGCCGACGTCGAGCCGAGCCAGGTCGCGGCCATGATCGTCGAGCCGGTGCAGGGCGAAGGCGGCTTTTACATTGCGCCGAAGGAGTTCCTGCAGAAGTTGCGGGCGATTTGCGATCAGCACGGCATCCTGCTGATCGCCGACGAGATCCAGACCGGATTCGCGCGCACCGGCAAGCTCTTCGCCATCGAACATTCGGGCGTCGAGCCGGACCTGATGACGCTCGCCAAGTCGCTCGCCGGCGGCTTTCCGCTCTCGGCGGTGACCGGCAAGGCCCAGATCATGGACGCGCCGCTGCCCGGCGGGCTCGGCGGCACCTACGCCGGCTCGCCGATCGCCTGCGCCGCAGCCCACGCGGTGCTCGACGTGATTGAGGAAGAGGGTCTTTGCGCGCGGGCGGTGGCTATCGGCCGGCGCATGACCGAGCAGTTGAAGAAGCTCGCCGGCGACAACGCGCTCGGCGGCACCATCGGCGAGGTGCGCGGCCTCGGCGCCATGGTGGCGGTCGAGCTGATCGAGGAAGGCGACCCGGCCAGGCCGGCGGCCGAGCTGACCCGCGATCTGGTGCAAAGCTGCGCTAGCAACGGACTCGTGGTGCTCTCGTGCGGGGTGCGCGCCAACGTGATCCGATTCCTGGTGCCGCTTACCGCCTCGGACGCGATCGTCGACGAAGGGATGGCGATCCTGGGCGACACCCTGAAGTCGCTCGTCAAGCCGAAGTGAACGCTGTGTGAAGGGAGAGGACGCTTTGTACAAATCGATCCTGTTGCCGGTGGATCTGCACGACGAAAGTTCGTGGCGCAAGGCGCTGCCGGTCGCGGTCAAGCTGGCCGAGGCCTTCGGTGCCAAGCTGCAGGTCATGACCGTGGTGCCCGAGTTTGGCTACGGCCTGGTGGCCAGCCACTTTCCTCCGGACTTCCAGAAGAAGGCGCTGGAGAGCGCCACCAAGGCCTTGGGAGTCTTCGTCAAAGAGAAGGTGCCGGTTGGCGGCGTCAAGGCGCACGTCGCCCAGGGTGCGATTTACGACGAGATCTTGCGTGTCGCCAAGACTCACGGTTGCGACTTGGTCGTCATGGGCTCCCATCGTCCGGAACTCGCGGACTATCTGATCGGACCCAACGCCGCCCGCGTCGTTCGCCACGCCGTGCAGTCGGTTCTGGTGGTGCGGGAATAGGAGTGGCATAGCGCGCGCACTGCGCGAACCTGGCGCGTCGAATGACCCGGTGACAGGTCGGCCGCCACCTCGCAATGCCCATCTGTGGGTGCTTGGACCCAATCCGGGACCCGTGCTAGGGAGCCGTCCTGGTACCTTTCAGGGGCGGGACACCACCGACGATGAAGCTGCTGCGCTACGGCGACAAGGGCGCGGAAAGGCCGGGTTTGCTCGACGCCGCCGGCCGCATCCGCGCGCTCTCCGGCGAGATCGGCGACCTGGGCGGCGCCGCGCTCGCACCCGATAGGCTACGGCAACTCGCTGCGCTCGCTCCGGAAAGCCTTCCGTTGGTCGAAAGCGAGCCACGGCTCGGGCCCTGTGTTGGAAACGTCGGCAAGTTCATCTGCATCGGCCTCAACTACGCCGACCACGCCGCCGAGGCCGGCATGCCGATCCCCGACGAGCCGGTCGTCTTCCTGAAGGCCACCTCCTCGATCAGCGGGCCCAACGATCCGGTGCTGATGCCAGTCGGCGGCAGCAAGCTCGACTGGGAGGCCGAGCTCGCCGTCGTCATCGGCAGCGCCGGGCGCAACATCCCCGAAGCCGAGGCGCTGGAGCACGTCGCCGGCTATTGCGTGGTCAACGATGTCTCCGAGCGTGCCTTCCAGCTCGAGCGCAACGGTCAATGGGCTAAGGGCAAGTCTGCCGACAGCTTCGGCCCGATCGGGCCCTGGCTGGTCACCCGGGACGAGGTGCCCGATTCCCAGGCGCTCGACATCTGGCTCGAGGTGGACGGCACCCGCCGCCAGAACGGCAACACTCGGACCATGATCTTTCCGGTGCCTTATCTCGTCTCCTATGTCTCGCAGTTCATGTCTCTGCAGCCAGGCGACGTCATCGCCACCGGCACTCCGCCGGGCGTCGGTCTGGGACAGAAGCCGCAGCCGATCTTTCTCGAGGCGGGACAGGTTGTGCGCCTGGGTGTCCATGGCCTCGGCGAGCAAAGGCAGGAGATAAGGGCCGCCTGATCGCAGTCTCCCGCGGCTCCTTCACGGCGCCCGCTTCTGCTATCCTTGCGCTTGCCTGAAGCGGCGAGAAAGCGAGCGCGTCATGAAGAACTGGATTCCGGTCCGGCGGATCGAGGGCAAGGCCTCGCGCCAGGCCCACGCCGATCTTCCGGAGGGCACCTACGAGCGCGAGGCCGGCCGCGAGGGCTTCTTCGGGCCGGCGGCCCACTTTCACCATCGTCATCCGCCGACCGCCTGGAGTGATTTCGAGGGGCCGATCCGTCCGCGCGCCTTCGACTGCAACAAGCTGGACAAGAGGAGCGCCTCGCCCTGGGCGGCCTCGCTACTGCTCCACAACGCGGCGGTCAAGATCGGCTTTTGGCGGACAGCGGGCGCGATGCCCGCGCTCGCCCGCAACAGCGACGGCGATCAGCTGCTGTTCGTTCACGACGGCAGCGGACATCTCTTCTGCGACTACGGACACCTGGAATTCCGCGATGGCGACTACATCGTGCTCCCGCGCGGCACCGCCTGGCGCCTTGCCTGCGACGGCGAGGCGCAGCTGCTGACGATCGAAGCGACGAACGAAGCCTACAAGCTGCCGGAGAAGGGCCTGGTCGGCCCGCACGCCATCTTCGATCCGGCGGTCCTCGACACGCCGCAAATCGACCAGGCGTTCTTGGATCAGCAGGACGAGAAGGAATGGACCATCGAAGTGAAACGCGCCGGCCGCGTCTCGCGCCAGACCTTTCCCTACAATCCGCTCGACGCGGTCGGCTGGCACGGCGATCTGGCGCCGGTGCGGCTCAACTGGCGCGACATCCGCCCGCTGATGTCGGCGCGCTACCATCTGCCGCCCTCGGCGCATACCACCTTCCTCGCCGGGCGGTTCGTGGTCTGCACCTTCGCCCCGCGGCCGATCGAAAGCGATCCGGGCGCGCTGAAGCTGCCCTTCTATCACACCAACGACGACTACGACGAGTTCATCTTCTATCACCGCGGCCAGTTCTTCAGCCGCGACAACATCCATCCCGGCATGACCACCTTCCATCCCTGCGGCTTCGCCCACGGGCCGCATCCCAAGGCCTATGAGACCGCGCAGAAACATGCCCGCAAGGAGACCGACGAGGTCGCGGTGATGGTCGACGCGCGCGATTTTCTCGAGGTCGCGGGCGATCTCCCGGCCGGCGTCGAGTGGAGCGGCTACGTCGACAGTTGGAAGGCCAAGGGCCGGCCGGCGCGATGAAGTTCGCCTCGCTCAAGTCCGGCGGTCGCGACGGCCTGCTGGTGGTGGTCGACAAGGCGCTGAAGCGCTGTGTCGCCGTGCCGCAGGTCGCCCGCAGCTTGCAAGCCGCACTCGACGACTGGGCGAAGATCGCGCCGCGCCTCGCCGAGATCGCCAAGGCGCTGGAGCGCAACGCCGTGCCCTCGACCCGCGCTTTCGATCCGGCCGCTTGCGCTGCGCCGCTTCCACGCGCCTACCAGTGGGCCGACGGCTCGGCCTACGTCAATCACATCGAGCTGGTCCGCAAGGCGCGCGGCGCGGAGATGCCGGAGTCGTTCTGGAGCGATCCGCTGATCTATCAGGGCGGCTCGGACTCTTTCCTGGGACCGCGCGATCCGATCGTCCTCGCCGAGGAGGCCTGGGGGATCGATTTCGAGTCGGAGATCGCGGTGGTGACCGACGACGTGGCCATGGGCAGCAGCCCGGCGGCGGCGGCCAAGCACATCAAGCTGCTGATGCTGGCGAACGACGTCAGCCTCCGGACCCTCATTCCGGCCGAGCTCGCCAAGGGCTTCGGCTTCTTCCAGTCCAAGCCAGCGACCGCCTTCTCGCCGGTGGCGATCACCCCCGACGAGCTCGGCGCCGCCTGGGACGGCAGGAAGGTCCAGCTGCCGCTGGTCACCAGCCTGAACGGCAAGCGGTTCGGCGCGCCCGATGCCGGGGTCGACATGACCTTCGATTTCCCGACGCTGCTGTCGCACGCTGCCAGGACCCGTCATCTGGCGGCCGGTAGCATCCTCGGCTCGGGCACGATCTCCAATTACGACCGCTCCAAGGGCTCGAGCTGCATTGCCGAGCGGCGCATGCAGGAAACCCTCGAGAAAGGCCAGCCCGAGACGCCCTTCCTCGGGTTCGGCGACAAAGTGCGAATCGAGATGCTGGACGCTGCGGGCCGCTCGCCGTTCGGCGCCATCGAGCAGCAGGTGGTGCGCTACCGGCCGCCGGCCTGACGTGCCCCGATCCGCGCCGGGGCTTGCCTCGCCCGGACGTCCCAAGCTAAGCCACCCGCGCGTGCTTCGGGGTGGGATGGCCGAGCGATGGACGACCAGGGCGACTACGGGCTCGATCTCTACCGGCTGGCGAAGCCGTTCTGGACCGGCCGCTTGAAGGTCGCCGCTCCCCACGAGCTCCATCTCGAGCAGTGGGGAAATCCCGCAGGCGCGCCGCTGCTCTATCTCCATGGCGGGCCGGGCTTCCCCTGGCATCCCTTCGCGCTCCGCCTCATCGACCCCGCGCACTATCGCATCGTCGCCTTCGACCAGCGCGGCAGCTACCGCTCGACGCCGCTGGGCGCGCTCGAGGGCAACACCACGCCGGAGCTGGTGGCCGACATCGAGCGCATCCGCCGCGAACTGGGGATCGAGCGCTGGCTGATCTACGGCGGCTCCTGGGGCAGCGCACTGGCGCTCGCCTATGCGCAGGCGCATCCCGAGCGCGCGCGCGGCCTGGTGCTGTGGGGAATCTATCTTGGCCACCTCGACGAGAACGTCTGGAACTTCGTCGAGAGCCGGCGCGTGCTGCCGGAGGCCTGGCAGGCGCTGGCCGACCAGGTCCCCGAAGGCGAGCGCCACGATCTCTTCACCGCCTACGAGCGACGCATCTTCGATCCCGATCCCGCCACCCACATGCCGGCGCTCGACCACTGGCTGAAACACAATCTCGCCGCGGCGAACTTTCGCCGCGTGCCGCACGGCTTGCGGCGCAGCGACGAGCCGAACGAGCTGACGCTCGCCGGCGTTCGAATCGCGCTCGCCTACTACAAGAACGCGATCTTCCTGCCGGAGCGGGGCCTGCTGGCGAACGCTGCGCGTCTCGCCGAGATTCCCGGCGTGATCGTTCACGGGCGCGTGGACTACATCTGCCCCATCGAGAACGCCTTCCATCTCTCCCGCGCCTGGCCGCGCGTCCGCTATCTGCCGGTCGCCGACGCCGGCCACTCGGCCTTCGAGCCGGAGATCGCCGCCGCGCTCAAGGTCGCGCTGGAGGATTTCAAGAAGCCGAGTTAGAAGCGCTAAGCTTCAGCTTTCGCGCTCGAGCAGGATGCGGTCGAAGCGATCGATCTCGCCCATCACCCGGCCGTAGAAGCTGTCGCGCGGATAGTTGCCTCCGGAGTCGGCGGTGCCGGCGACCAGCCCCGTCATCAGGCCGATCGCCGCCTCGACGGTCGCCACCGGATAGATGTGGAAGCGCCGCTCGGCGACCGCGTCGATCACCTCCTGGCGCAGCACTAGGTCGACCGCGTTGATCGCCGGAATCAACACGCCCTGGCTGCCCGTGAGCGGCCCCTTGTCGCGGCAGGTGCGGAAGAAGCCCTCGACCTTGTTGTGAATCCCGCCGACTGCCTGGACCTGACCTCGCTGATTGAGCGAGCCGGTGACCGCCAGATCCTGGCGCAGCGGCGCCTGGGCGAGGTCCGAGAGCACCGCCAGCAGCTCGGCCAGCATGGCGCTGTCGCCCTCGACCGCGCCGTAACTCTGCTCGAAGGTAATCGAGCAGTTGAAGGAAAGCGGCGTCTGGCGCGCGAAGTGGCCGCCGAGAAAGCCCTGCAGCACCATCACGCCCTTGTGCTGGATCGGTCCGCCCAACTCGGTGTCGCGCTCGATGTTGATGATGCCGCGCCGGCCCAGCGTGTTGCGGGCCGTGATCCTCACCGGCGCGCCGAAGGCATGATCGCCCAGGTCGCGCACCACCAGGGCGTTCACCTGGCCGATCACCGCACCCTTGGTGTCGATCATCACCGTGCCCTTGGAGATCGACTCCTGCATGCGGTCTTCGACCCGCGCGTTGCGCTTGCGGCGGTTGTCGAGCGCCTCGGCGACCGCGGCCGCGCTGATCGGTTCCTCGGGATTGTCGTGGCCGACGGCGATGGCTTCGCTCAGCAAATCTTCGATCAACTCGAAGCGCGCGGTCAGGCGCTCGCGACGTCCGGCCCAGCGCGCCGCCACACCGAGCAGGTACTGCAATGCTTCCGGCGAGCAGACACGTCCGCCGTGGCGCGCGGCCATGCCTTGGATCAGGGCGCCGTAGCAGGCGAGGTTGTGCGGGGTCGCCTCCATGTCCGAATCGATGTCTGCCTTGACCTTGAAATAGGTCTGAAAGTCCGGATCGGCGGAGAAGAAGGCGTAGTACCAGCGTGGCGCGCCGACGACGACCACCTTGATTGCAAGCGGTACCGGCTTGGGGCGCGGCGAGCCGGCGACGGTCCCGCTGCCGCCGCTGTCGTGCTGGGACTCGATCCTGATCTCGCGGTCGCGCAGCACGCTCTTGAGCGCCTTCCAGACCTCGGTGTTCTGGGCCAGCGCCTCGGCGCGCAGCACCAGAAACCCGCCGTTGGCGCGATGGAGCGAGCCGGCGCGGATCAGCGTGAAGTCGGTGGTTAGCAGTCCGCCGGTCTGGCGATAGTCAAGTCGCCCGAAGAGATTGTCGTAGGTCGGATTGGCTTCGAGCACCACCGTGGCGTGCGGGTCGTCGCCGTGATCGACCAGCAGGTTGACCGCATAGCGTCGCTCCGGCGGCCCGCCTTCGGTCTCCTCTTCCGGCTGTTCGCTCGGCAGGAAGATGTAATAGCTCTCGACCGCGTCGTTTTTGGCTTCGGTCAGCCAGCGCGCCAGCCCGCCGTGGGCCGAGAACTCGGCCATCACCGCCTCGAACAGGGCCGAGACCGCCTGATCGGCCACTTGGCGATTGAGATCGGCGAGCCAGGCGACCAGCCGGCCCTGCTGCTCCTGTGCCCAGCGGTTGATCTCGTTGAGGCGCCGCACCAGCGTCTCGCCGGCCTCGCCCAGCGCGTCGCGCTGCTCGGCCGGCAGCTCGCCCAGGCCGGTCATGCCGCTGTCGGTCGGGGCGGCGATCACCAGCGCGCCCTGATGGGTCTTGGCGATGTCGAGGCCGATCGACTGCGCCTCGTGGCGCAGCGCCTCGATCCGGTCGCCGACCTCGCGACGATGGCTCTCGTCGCGGCTGCGCACCTTGGTTTGATAGCCCTCGGTACCGAAGGCCTCGGTCAAGGCTTCGCGCAGCCGCGGCACCAGCAGGGCCATGCGGTCGCGGAAGCGGCGTCCGACGCCGGCCGGCAGGCGGTAGGGCTTCGGCCGGTCCGGATGGCGGAAGTTGGCGAGGTAGATCCAGTCGCTCTGGCGCGGCCGCTTCTCGGCCATGGTCTCCAGGAAGGCGAGCGTCGAGGTCATGCGGCCGCTGCGATCCTCGCCCAGGACGAAGATGTTGAAGCCAGGTTCCTGGATCGTCAGGCCGAACTCCAAAGCCTCGCGCGCCCGCACGTGGCTGGAGAGCGAGAAGACGTCGCCCTCCTCGCTCGGGCCGACCTCAAAGCGGGGCAGGCCGAGATCCTGCGGTTCGAGCCGCTGCGGCCGGGTCGCGCTGTCTGCCAATGCCTTTCCCCCAAAAGCCCGGTTCGCGACTGTAGGCGGAGCCTGCGCCCGCCCTTTCGGCGAGGCAAGCCGGCCACCGAACCCTCTGTTATAGCGGCCAGAAGTAAAGAATTGACGGCGCCGCACGACCGCTGTCTCCGGCCGCGGCCGCGAGCGCCGATAGTCGCCGAGTTGGTAGCCGTCGCGGCCCGATGCAAGGGCGTAGCTCGCGCGCGGATCGGGCGGGAATGCCCCCTGGCCGCCGCCGGAAGAGCGAGAGGCACTGTCTTCTGTAGCAAGCACGGCGCGGCTGCGCTAAAGGCTAGAGAGGATCGCGATCGAGTTAAACCGGGCGGCGGCTGGGCGCTGGCACCCCCGGGGGGGACCTCTCTTGACCGACGTCGCAGCGACCCTGTTGGCTCTCTCGAGCCTGCTGGTGGTGGTGAGCCTGCTACCGCGCCTGGCGACACAGCTGTCGCTTCCGCTCGGCGTGTTGCTGGTCGTGCTCGGCATCGCGCTCGGGATCGGCGACCTGGCACTGGCCCGCCTCGTCGACAGCGGGCCCTTGGCCGACGGGATGAACGCGCTGGGGCGGCTCGACCTCAGCGCCTCGACTTTCCTCTATGTGTTCCTCCCGCTGCTGCTCTTCGCCGGCGCACTCTCGCTGGATGTGAGACGCCTCTTCGACGACATCGGTCCGATCCTGCTGCTGGCGGTCGTGGCGGTGATGATCTGCACCGCCTTCGTCGGCTTCGCGCTTCATTGGAGCTTCGAGGTGCCGCTTCTGGTCGCGTTGCTGACCGGCTCCGTGGTTGCCACCACCGATCTTTCGGCGGTGCTCGGCGTCCTGCGCGATCTCGGCGTGCCGCGCCGCCTTTCGATCCTGATCGAGGGCGAGTCGCTCTTCAACGACGCTGCCGCGATCGCCATTTTCGGCCTGCTGCTCGGCATCCTGGTGGGCGAGCGCGAGGGCGGCCTCACCGAGATTGTGGTGGGCTTTCTGACCGCGTTCCTGGGCGGCATTGCAGTCGGGTACGTCCTGGCGCGCCTCGTCTGCGCTCTGGTCGGCTGGCTGGGCGACGCACCGCTCGCCGAGGTCACGCTGACCCTCGCACTGGCATATCTGTCCTATCTGTTCTGCGAGGTCTATTTTCACGTCTCGGGCGTGGTGGCGGTCTGCACCTCCGCGTTGGTGATCGCCTCCCACGGACGCACGCGTATCTCGGCGGTGGCCTGGGACGCGCTGCAGGCGATCTGGAGCCAGCTCGAGTTCTGGGCCATTTCGCTCATCTTCATCCTCGCCGCCATGATGGTGCCGCGGCTGCTCGCCGAGCCCCATCTGCGGGAGCTGGCGATGCTGGCGGTGCTAATCGCGGCGACCCTGGTGGCGCGCGGGCTGGTCCTCTATGGTCTGTTGCCCGGTCTCGGCGTCCTGCGCCTCGCCGAGCCGATTAAGCACCAACATCGCACGGTCATTCTGTGGGGCGGATTGCGCGGGGCGATCACCCTGGTGCTGGCGCTCTCGGTCACCCAGAACGCGGCGCTTCCGGCGGAGGTGCGGCATCTGGTCGGCGTGCTGGCGACCGGCTTCGTGCTCTTCACGCTGTTCGTGAACGCACCCACCATGAAGCCGCTGTTGCGGGCGCTCGGTCTCGATCGCCTCGACTCCAAGGAGCAGGCGATCCGCGACCGGGTAATGGCGCTCTCCAACGAGCGCCTCCGGCGCGAAGTTGCCGACTCGGCGCTCGACTACGGACTCGACCCGGCGGCGGTCGCGCGCATGAAGACTCTTTTCCCGCCCCAGACCTGCGAAGGCGACGAGGTTTCGGCCGCGCTCGACCGGGGCGATCTGCTGCAGATCGGGCTTGCCACGCTCGCCGGCCGCGAGGGTGAGCTCTATATGATCCATTTGAACGACCGCACGGTGTCGCGCCAGTTGGCGCAACTGGCGATAGCCGACGCCGGGCGTCTCGGCGACGGCGTCAAGAGCGGCGGGCTGGCCGGCTATCAGGCCGCCGCCGCCAAGGCCTTGCAGCCGCGCGGCCCCTTCCGCCTGGCGCTGCTGCTGCACACGCGGTTCGGCTGGCAAGACCCGCTGGCGCGCAGCCTGGCCCTGCAGTTCGAGGGCCTGCTCGCCGCCCAGTCGGTGCTGCGCGAGCTCACCGACTTCAACCGCCGGGCTCTCACCCCGCTGGTCGGCGAGTCCGTCGCTCGCGATCTCGCCGGCCTGATCGAGGCCCGCCAGCAGGCCACCCGCCAGGCGCTCGCCGCCTTCGAGCTGCAGTATCCGACCTATGCCGAGGCGCTCAAGGTCAGCAACCTCGGCCGTCTAGTGCTGCGTCGGGAGGAGGACGAGTATCGGCTCAAGCGCGCCGAATCGCTGGTGACTCACGAAGTCTATCAGGATCTGCGGCGCGACCTCCGGCGTCGCCGGCAGGCGCTCGAAGGGCGGCCGTCGCTCGATCTCGGCATGCGGCTGGCGGAGATGGTCGCCAAGGTGCCGCTATTTCAGGACCTGACCGCCCAGGAGCTGAGCGAGGTCGTGCGCCTGCTGAAACCGCGTCTGGCCATACCGGGCGAGCGCCTGATCACGGCAGGCGGGCGGGGCGACGAGATGTTTTTCATCGCCGCCGGCGCGGTCGAAGTGGCCGTGCCCGGGAGCCCGGTGCGCCTGGCCGCGGGCAGTTTTTTCGGCGAGCTGGCTCTGCTCACCCGCAGGCCGCGCACCGCCCATGTAAAGGCGCTCGGATACTGTCACCTTCTGGTCCTGGAAGGCCGCGACTTCCGGCGCTTCCTGCGCGCTCATCCGGCGATCGCCAAGGGGATCGAAGCGATCGCGGAAGCGCGTCTCGCCGAGGTCGGCGCGGCTTCCGATTCCACTGCTTGAAGGGAGTTAGCGTACTGGTCGCGCGGCGGCGCGCTTGCTATACCAGAACCTGACGGCGCTTGGTCCGGACTGCTTCCGCGACGGCGCACCGCAAGAGCCCGCTATGGAACGCCTCGACCAGCTCTCGGCAGCTGCCGGCCGCTTCGCCCGGCCGTGCCCGGCCGGCTTCGCCGCCGTCCTTGCCGTGTTGCTGGTCGGCGCAGCTTTCCTGCCTCGGGCCCTGGCCGACCATATCG
>JBOHKJ010000382.1:0-2423 GCA_050728975.1 Kiloniellales bacterium
GACCTCACCTTCCTGCCCGGCACGCTGACGCGCTTCGTCATCGAAGGTTATCGCGAGAAGTGCCTGACCGAGACGATCATCGGCCCGAAGGCCAAGCGGCCGCTCGTGCTCGACATCCCGGTCTACATCACGGGCATGAGCTTCGGCGCCTTGAGCTTCGAGGCGAAGATCGCGCTGGCGCGCGGCGCCACCATGGCCGGCACCGCCACCTGCTCGGGCGAAGGCGGCATGATCCCGGACGAGCGCCGCTTCTCCTCGAAATGGTTCTACCAGTGCATCCAGTCGCGCTACGGCTTCAACCCGCACCATCTGCGGCTTGCCGACGCTTGCGAGTTTTTCATCGGCCAGGGCTGCAAGGTCGGCCTCGGCGGCCATCTGATGGGCCAGAAGGTGACCGATCAGGTGGCCGAGATGCGCTCGCTGCCGGCCGGCATCGACCAGCGCTCGCCGGCCCGTCACCCCGACTGGCTCGGTCCCGACGATCTCGCGCTCAAGATACAGGAGATCCGCGAGGCGACCGACTGGCAGATCCCGATCCAGCTCAAGCTTGGCGCGGCGCGCGTCTACGACGACGTGCGTATGGCCGTCAAATGCGATCCGGATTCCATCTACATCGACGGCATGGAAGGGGGCACTGGCGCCGGCCCGCATATCGCGACCGAAGACACCGGCATCCCCGGTATCGCGGCGATCCGCGAGGCGCGCCGCGCCATCGACGAGCTGGGCAAGCGCGGCGAGATCACGCTGGTCTACGCTGGCGGCATCCGCAACGGCGGCGACATCGCCAAGGCGCTGGCACTCGGCGCGGACGCCATCGCCATCGGTCACTCGGTGCTGATGGCGCTCAACTGCAACAAGCACCTGCCGGGCGTCACCGACTTCGAGGCGGAGATCGGCGTCCCCGCCGGCCAGTGCTATCACTGCCACAGCGGGCGTTGCCCGGTCGGTGTTGCCACTCAGGATCCGGAGCTGCGCAAGCGCCTCGATCCAGACGAGGCGGCGATCCGGGTCTACAACTTCCTCCATACCTTGACGCTGGAATGCCAGATGCTGGCGCGGGCCTGCGGCAAGACCAACGTTCATAGCTTGGAGCCGGAGGACCTGGCCGCGCTCACCATGGAGGCCTCCGCCATGGCCCGCGTGCCGCTCGCCGGCACCGACTACACGGTCGGTGTCGAGAACTATCATCGCTATTGATCGCCGACCGAGGGAGCGACAGCAGCCATGGCCGGATCGAGCTACAAAGGTTCAGATATCAAGGACGTCGATCAGTTTCTGAAGGACTCGGCGGGACTAGGCTCGGCGCGCGAGAAGGAGATCGGTCAGCACATCGGCTATCGCTACGACGTCAATCTGCTTCCCGACTACAGCCGGCTGACACCCTTCTTGAAGCGCTACATGGAATACATGGGCTGGGACGACCTCAATTGGCTGGAAGACGTCCACATGGGTTACGAGGAGGGCCAGCCGGCGATCTTCGACCGCAACATTAACGGCTGGGTGCGCCTGCCGAAGAAATTGAGGCTGCCGAAGAACCAGCAGGACCGCGACATGCTGGCTCGCGAGCTGCTGGTCAAGTTCCAGATGTCGCCCAAGCACCCTCAGATCGACCTCAATAAAGCCTATCGCAAATTCTGAGCGCCCGAAGCTCTATCCGGGCGGCGGCGGCTCGGCGCGCGCGGTGCGCCAGTCGGGGCGAAAAGCGAGAATCGTCACACCGTCCGGAATCGACGGATTGAACAGGCGATTGTGCCACAGCGTGGCCTGATAGGACGCGGCGTCACTCTTGAGCGCGCGGACCCGGCAGATCATCTCGATGGCCTGAGCGTACTGCTCGAATGCGAGGCGGCAGCGGCCGGCGGCGATCAGCGAACGAGCCCGCGCGTCCTCCTGGCCGAACAGCGCCGTCATCTCGTCGCTGAAGGCTTCGGGCTGCTGGTAGTAGTCACCGGCGAGATAAGCCAGCGCCTGCTCGTAGACCTGGCGCGGATCGGGCGTCTTCTGGACCTGGAACCGGAAGAAAGCTGTGCTTTCCTCGGGCTCAAGGAGCACAAGCAACAGAGTCATGGCCTCGATCGACGGCTCGCCGCGCGCGGTCGTCACTCGCGGCTGCATGGCTTGCGACGGCCTCCCGCCCTGCTGGCGAGCGGCGATCTGCCGGATGCGGCACTGCCAGCCGAGGAAGAAGTCGCGCAGCGCCTCGGGGTGGGGGCGGTAAGACATTCGCGGGATGCCTGAAACGCTCGAGGAGGAGGTCGCGACTCTCCGCGACCGGGCGTACGGGGTCAAGGTCGCGGAGCGCGTCGGCTCCTCGACCTTCGCTGTGACCTGCGCCCCAAGTTTCACCGGATAAGTAGAGTCCGTTCTGCATCTGGGCCTGTGTGGCCCGGTGGTGCAACGGGATGGGGCGCGGAGCCCCCAGG
>JBOHKJ010000383.1:0-18700 GCA_050728975.1 Kiloniellales bacterium
ACACCCACGCGGCGACGATTCAGATCTTCGACTCGCTCGGCAACGGTCACGATTTCACTGTCACGTTCCAAAAGACTGCAACCAACGCCTGGGATTGGTCGTTTGCCAACCCGACACTGTCCAGCAGTGGTGTCGTGAGCGGTACCGGCGCCGGTGACGGCTCGATCAGCTTCAATGGCGACGGCTCACCGGCCACGATCACTGTCACGACGCCGGTGGCCGTGACCGCCTGGACCACAGGCGCCACCGACAGCGCCATCACGCTCAACATGGGCACCGCTGGCTTGACCGACGGCGTCACCCAGTTCGCGGGTAACTATGCCATCGGCTTTCTACAACAGGACGGCGTGCGCTTCGGCAGCTATACCGGTGTGAATATCGACGAGGACGGCGTCGTCACCGCGCTGTTCGACAACGGCCAACAGCTGCCAATCTATCAGCTACCGGTCGCGACCTTTCCGAGCCCGAACGGACTCGAGGCCCGGGCGGGCAACGCCTACAGCCAGTCCGACCGCTCCGGCGACGTGGTGCTGTCGGAGGCCAACACCGGCGGTGCCGGCGTCATCGCTCCCTCCGCCTTGGAAGCCTCCAACGTCGATCTGGCCGAGGAATTCACCAACATGATCGTTACTCAGCGAGCGTACTCGGCCAGCGCCCGGATCATCTCGACCGCTGACGAAATGATGGAAGAATTGGTCCGCATCTAACCGAAATAGCCCACTTTCTTCGCTGATGCTGACCTCGCGCCCCGGGCGGCAACTTCGCCTCCGGGGCGCCGTTTTCTTCAATTCTGGCAAGGATTTGGACAGGAACGCTTAACCCTCCGGATTAAGGGTTCTTCAACGGCGCGACGGTAGCCTCAGGGAAGTAACCAAACGCGCTGAGAGCCTTTTGGAGTTTCTCGGATGGAGTCAGATCGCCCAAGAGGGGTGGCTCGAGTGATAGGACCGGCAGGACAGCCGCTGACTCTCGACGACCTCCCGCCGCCAGGGACGAGACGGTGGGTCATTCGTCGCAAGGCGGAGGTCGTTGCCGGCGTGCGGCATGGCCTTATCTCGCTCGAAGAAGCCTGCGAGCGCTATCAGCTGTCGGTGGAGGAATTCCTCTCCTGGCAACGCTTGATAGAGAAGCACGGCATGCGCGGTCTCAGGACCACGCGCCTCCAGCAGTATCGCCGCAGCCCCGAGCAGCCCAGCTCCCCTTCAGACAACAGCATGCGTCGCGCCGCCTCTTGAGGCGGGCACGGCCTGCAAGGATCGACACGGTCCGCGGCGGTCCGCAAAAGGTCGCGGCGACAGCGAGAGTCAAGCCGAGCCGATACCGTAACCCGGCAGGTTTTTCCCACGGGATTGTGCCTCGCCACTCTAACATTCGACCGAGGCGGTCCGGCCCTCGTTATGGTTAAGCACCTATAAAACTAGGCAAAATCTGCCTGCTTTAACCTGCCCTTTACCCAACGGCATTAGCCTCAAATCTACGAGAACCGGGACGCGCTCTGCGCGTCCTTTGTTTTCGCGTGAGTTTGCGTAAAGCAAGGTACGGAGACCGCAACGCTTGGACACACTTCTGCAGACTTTGCGCGGAATCGGTCCGTTTCGCCTCGGCGTCATGGCTGCGGTGGCCGCAGGCATCGTCGCCTTCTTCATCTACCTGACGAGCCGCTTCGCCACGCCAGACATGGCGTTGCTTTATGCCGACCTGGCAAACCAGGATAGCGGTCAGATCGTCAGTCGCCTCGAGCAGATGGGCGTCGAATACCGACTCGGCCGCGACGGCGGACAGATCTACGTGCCCGGGGACCAGGTGGCGCGTTTGCGCCTCACGATGGCCGAACAGGGCCTGCCGACAGGCGGCTCGATCGGGTACGAGATCTTCGATCGCAGCGACGGTCTCGGCACCACCTCTTTTGTGCAGAATATGAACCGCTTGCGTGCGCTCGAGGGCGAGCTGGCGCGCACGATCCGTTCGCTGTCGGGCGTTCGTTCGGCGCGGGTTCACCTGGTCCTCCCTCAGCGCGAGCTCTTTTCACGAGATCGTCAAGAGCCCAGCGCCGCAATCGTTTTGATGATGCAGGGTAGCCAGCGTCTCGCCCATTCCGAGGTTTCGGCCATCCAACACTTGGTTGCAGCCGCCGTGCCTGGACTCGAACCCACCGCCATCTCGGTTGTCGACAATCACGGCACCCTACTCGCACGGGGTGAGGAGGAGGGCGACGTCGCCGCCGCGGCATCGACCGCAGAAGAGATGCGGCGCGAATACGAGAATCGTTTGTCACGTGAAATCGAGGAACTGATCGGCAGGACCGTCGGTTTCGGGAACGTGAGGGCGAGTGTGACCGCCGAGATGGACTTCGATCGTGTCACCGAGAATTCTGAGACCTACGACCCTGACGGTCAGGTCGTGCGCTCGACTCAGACGGTAGAGGAGAGCTCCGCCGCCAGCGACGGCGATCCCAATGCGGTGACCGTCGGCAACAACCTTCCCAACGCCGGCCTTCCCGCCCTCGGCGGCGCCGGCGGCAGCCAGAACCAGGCGACCCGTACCGAGGAAACCGTCAACTACGAGATCTCGCGCACTGTCCGCACTCACGTCCGTGAAGCTGGCGTGGTACGGCGCCTGTCGGTCGCCGTAATGGTGAACGGCATTACGAGCACGAACGACGCCGGCGAGAGCAGCTACGAGCCGCGCAGCGCGGAGGAGATGGAGCGCCTGACCGCCATCGTTCGTTCGGCAGTTGGCATCGACGAGGAGCGCGGGGATCGCCTTGAGGTGGTGAATCTGCAGTTCGCGGATCTCAGCACCGGTACGGGCGAGCTAGCACAGAACCTGTTGCTCGGATTCGACAAAGCAACACTGATGCGCAGCGCCGAGCTTCTTGTGCTCGGCGTGCTGGCGGTTTTAGTGCTCCTTCTGGTAGTGCGCCCGCTGGTCGCTCGACTACTCGAAGCCTCGTCCAATGCTGCCTTGTCCGACGAGGGCAACCTTATCGGTGCCCAGCCGGGCGGCCGCATGGCGCTGCCGGGGCCGGGTGGACAGCGAACCGCCATTGCGCAACGTCTCACTGATCAAGGCGAGCTCGCGCCGGAACACAACGTTGCGGCCGAGATAGAGCAGATGATCGACATCAACAAGGTCGAAGGCCGCGTGCGCGCCTCATCGGTAAAGAAAATCGGGGAAATCGTAGAAAAACACCCCGAGGAAGCCGTCGCGATCATTCGCAGCTGGCTCTACCAGGAGACCTAGGGAGTCATGGCTGGAATTCGCACACGAGAAGACTATCGCACGCTCGTAGGCCCCGAGAAGGCAGCGCTGCTGATGATGTCGGTTGGCGAGGACAATGCCGCGCGCCTCTTCTCCCTGATGGAGCAGGACGAAATCCGCGAGCTTTCTCAGACCATGGCCAATCTCGGCACGGTCAACTCGCAGATGATCGAGCGCTTGCTGGTCGAGTTCGCGGACCAGATCTCCTCCACCGGCTCGTTGGTCGGCAATTTCGACAACACTGAGCGACTCCTGATGAAAGTGATGGACCGCGACAAGGTTGCAGCCATCATGGAGGAAATTCGCGGTCCTGCCGGCCGGACGATGTGGGAGAAACTGGCCAACGTCAACGAGAACGTCCTGGCCAACTATCTGAAAAACGAGTACCCGCAAACCGTGGCAGTCGTGCTCTCCAAGGTGAGGCCGGAGCACGCCGCGAGTGTCCTCTCGCTCCTTCCCGAGCCCTTTGCCATGGAAGTAATTATGCGAATGCTGCGCATGGAATCGGTGCAGAAGGAAGTTCTCGACGATGTCGAGCGGACCCTGCGCAATGAGTTCATGTCGAACCTGGCGCGCACCAACCGTCGCGATAGCCACGAGCAGATGGCCGAGATATTCAACCATCTCGATCGCAACATGGAGAGTCGCTTCCTCGGCGCACTGGAGGAACGCAACCGCGACTCCGCCGAGCGAATCAAGGCGCTCATGTTCACTTTCGAGGACCTCGCCAAGCTCGATACCGGCGCGATTCAGACGATCATGCGCTCTGCCGACAAGAGCAAGTTGGCGCTCGCTCTCAAGGGCGCCTCGGAGGCCGTCCGCGAGCTGTTCTTTTCCAACATGTCCGAACGCGCGGCCAAGATCATGCGCGAAGACATGCAATCTATGGGACCGGTGCGACTGCGCGATGTCGACGAGGCGCAGATGTACATGGTCCAGACTGCCAAAGATCTTGCAGCGAGGAACGAGATCATCATCGCCGACAGCAAAGGGGACGACGAGCTGGTCTACTAGGACTCGCTCTGTCACGCCGAGATACCCATGGCCGACAAGTTTCTCTTCGATACCCAGTTCGAGAGCCCCAAGGCGAAGGTCAAAGTACCGCCGGCGCCACATTTCGACCGGACTGACCTCGATCGAGCGCACGCCGAGGGCGTCAGCCAGGGCCGCAACGCCGCCTTGGCCGAAGCCAAGTCCAGCCAAGAGGCCGCCATCGGCGTGCTACTCCAGAAGCTGAACGCGGGTGTCGGTCAACTGTTGGCCGATCACACGGAAGCCGCGCTGGCGGCCGAGCGCCACGGCCTCGAGGTGGCGCGCGCCGCGTTGTCGAAACTCTTTCCGCGCCTCAACCGCGAACAGGGCCTGGCCGAGATCGCGGCCGTGATCGAGGCTTGCCTCACCCGCCTTCGCGAAGAGCCGCGTCTGGTGGTTCGAGTCTCCGATGGCACCCTTGACGCACTGCGGGCGCGGCTTGGTGCCATAACTGAGAGCGCCAGCTTCGCCGGCAAGATCGTGATGATTGCGGAAGATCGCCTCAAGACCGGCGACGTAGTGGTCGAGTGGGCCGACGGCGGCGCTGAGCGCAATCAAGGTCAGCTCTGGCAGACTGTCGAAGAGCTGGTGCGGCGCGGTCTCGGTCCCCGCGCAGGCGATAGGCCGTCTATGCCACTGGCGCAAGGCAAGAGTGTGTCGGCGGATGCGTCGCCGCCGGTGCTGGCACCCGAGTGTTCGGACGACACCGCCGAACAGACACCAGCTGGGGACGAAAGCACTTTCGCCGTACGCGGCAATTGACCATGGGAGAATCGAAATGAGCGAGAACGAAAACCTGGATCTGCAAGAGCTGGACGAGGGCCCGCCACCCAACGATGGCGAGACCCAAAGCGACGACGGCGGCGACGAGAACAGCCGTGCGCCGACTAACGCTAAGGAGCTGGAAGCGGTCTACGACATTCCGGTCCAGGTCTCGGCGGTTCTCGGCAAGGCGACGATGCAGGTGTCCCAGCTCTTGAAGCTCGGCCGTGGCGCCGTCGTCGAGCTGGACCGCAAGGTCGGCGAGGCGATTGACATCTATGTCAACAATCGCCTAGTCGCCCGCGGCGAGGTTGTGGTCGTCGAGGATCGCCTCGGTGTGACCATGACCGAAATCATCAAGATGGACCATTCGTAGCGGGTACGTTAGCGGCGACCGAGAAGGACCGAGGCACGTGACCAGTATCGGCGCAACTCAGGGAGAACAGGCCCTCCCGCCAGCCCCCGACGGCTTGAGTCGTGGCCCCTCGATCGATTTCGCTACGCTCATCGGCGTGAGCGGAGGTTTCGCCATGATCCTCGCCGCGATGATGTTCGGCGGCCGAGCCACTTCTTTCTTCGATATTCCCTCGGTGCTGATCGTGTTCGGTGGCACATTCATGGTCACGACCATCTCCTTCTCCCTAGAAGAGGTCATGCGTGCCCAGGGCGTGATGATGCGGGCGCTGATCTACAATGTGGAAACGCCGCCGAGTTCCGCCATGCAGGTGCTCTACCTCGCCGACGTCGCGCGACAAAAAGGCGCACTGGCTCTGCAGACGGTCATGGGAGATCTGCGCCGCAGCCGCTACCTCTACAACGCCATCATGATGGTGGTCGACGGCATGCCGCCGGAAGAGATCGAGCGCATCCTTACCAGCAACGCCGAAGCGACCCGAACGCGCCATATCCGAGCCGCCGGCGTGTTGCGCCGCGCTGGCGAGGTCGCACCGGCGATGGGCCTGATCGGAACCCTGGTGGGGTTGGTGCAGATGCTCGGCAATCTGGAGGACCCCTCCACGATCGGCCCGGCGATGGCGGTTGCCCTGCTGACCACATTCTATGGCGCGGTCCTTGCCAACATGGTCTTCGTACCGCTTGCTAACAAGCTCGACCGCAATTCGGAGATCGAGGCGATGGTGAATCAGATCTACCTTCTGGGCGCCGCTTCGATCAGCCGCCAAGAGAATCCGCGTCGTCTGGAAATGATGATCAATACCGTCCTCCCACCCGCCCAGCGCGTCGCCTACTTCGACTAGCGCCGCTTCTTTCGGAAAGAACAGACCATGCGCCTGCTCATCGTCGGAACTCTCGAAGGTCATATCGTCGCAGCTGGCAAGATCGCGCTGTCGCGTGGCGCCAAGGTGGCGCACGTCGACGGGATTGACGGAGCGCTCGCCGCGCTACGCGCCGGTCAGGGGGCCGACCTGTTGATGGTCGATGTCGAACTAGACATCGGCCTGCTGTGCCGCAGCCTTACCAGCGAACGCATCTCGGTTCCGGTGGTAGCCTGCGGGATCGGAGCCGACAGCAGCAAGGCGGTAGCGGCAATTCGCGCCGGCGCCAAGGAATACATCCCGCTTCCCCCTGACGCCGAGTTGATCGCCGCGGTCCTGGCGGCTGTGACCGAGGAGAGCATAGCGCTGATCTACCGCGATGCGGCCATGGCGCAGGTCCTGAAACTCGCCGAGCAAGTCGCGCCCGCGGATGCCAGCGTGTTGATTACCGGCGAGTCCGGCACCGGCAAGGAGGTTCTGGCCCGCCACCTCCACAATAAGTCCAGGCGCGCAAAAAAGGCCTTCATCTCCGTCAACTGTGCGGCGATCCCCGAGAATCTTCTGGAATCCGAGCTTTTTGGCCACGAGAAGGGGGCTTTTACAGGCGCTGTGGCCCGACGAGTCGGGAAATTCGAGGAGGCTAACGGCGGCACCCTGCTGCTAGACGAAATCTCCGAGATGCATCCGCGCCTCCAGGCCAAGTTGTTGCGGGCGGTTCAGGAGCGCGAGATCGATCGGGTGGGCGGCGCCCAGCCGATCAAAGTTGACATCCGACTGCTCGCGACCTCGAACCGCAACCTCGAAGACGAGGTCAGCAACGGCAATTTCCGCGAGGACCTCTATTTCCGCCTCAATGTCGTCAACATCGAGATGCCGCCGCTACGTGACCGGCCGCGCGACATCGCGGCGCTAGCCGAACACTTCGCAGCTAAGTACGCCACCGCCAACGGTGTGCCGACGCTCGCCTTCGACCCTGAGGCAATCGCCATGCTGCAGGGCCACCATTGGCGTGGCAACGTGCGCGAGCTTGAGAATACCATGCACCGTTCGGTGTTAATGGCGCACGACGGGCGGATTACCACCGACTCGATTCTACTGACTGGAGCTCGCCTCATACCGGCGTCCGGTGCCAGCGAAGAATTCGCTGAGAGCGAGTCTTCGCGGGCCCTGTTGCCGGCCGGCGCACGCGACCTGGTGGGTCGAACGGTTGCCGACGTGGAGCGCGATCTCATCCTCGACACGCTCGAGCATTGTCTCGGCAACCGGACTCACGCTGCCAACATCCTCGGCATCTCGATCCGTACTTTGCGCAATAAGCTCAAGCAATACGGAGAACAGGGCATTCCCGTTCCGATGCCCGGCGAAGCAGAGCGCAGCCCGGCCTAAGCCGGACTCGCATCGGACCGCATAGACCAGCCGGAGAGCTCGCGCAGCATGGCGGAAGCCGAATTCAACGCCAAGGCGGCGCCGGCATCAACCGACGCCGGTAGAGCCTCCGACTTGGGTAGCCAATGGCTCGCCCATCTGATCGACAACGTCAAGCGGGGCGACGTCGCGCTGGCGCTCGGTGTGGTCTGCATCCTGGTCGTCCTTGTCCTGCCGTTGCCGGCCTGGCTGTTGGACGTCGCACTGGCACTTTCGATGACCTTCTCGGTCCTGATCCTCATGACCGTGTTGTTTATCAACAAGCCGCTCGACTTCAGCTCCTTCCCCAGCGTGCTGCTGATCGCGACCATGATGCGGCTCTCGCTCAACCTCGCCTCGACACGCCTTATCCTCGCCAAGGGGCACGAGGGAACCGATGCCGCCGGCCACGTAATCCAGGCGTTCGGCAACTTCGTCATGAGCGGTAACTTCGTCATCGGCATCATCGTTTTCGGCATCTTGGTGATCGTTAACTTCATCGTCATCACCAAGGGCTCCGGGCGCATTGCCGAGGTTTCCGCGCGTTTCAGCTTGGACGCCATGCCCGGCAAGCAGATGGCGATCGACGCCGACCTTTCGGCAGGCTTGATCGACGAAAAGGAAGCCCGCAGCCGCCGCAAGACGCTGGAAGAGGAAAGCAACTTCTTCGGCTCGATGGACGGCGCTGCAAAGTTTGTGCGTGGCGATGCCATAGCCGGCCTGTTGATCACCTTCATCAACGTGATCGGCGGAATCATCATCGGCGTCGGCCAGATGGGCTTGGACTTCGCCGAGGCCGGTCACAGCTATACTGTGCTGACGGTCGGCGACGGCCTGGTCAACCAGATCCCGGCGATCATCGTCTCGACCGCAGCGGGCCTGCTGGTCTCGCGCTCGGGTGTATCCGGAACTGCGGACAAGGTGCTGTTCGGCGAGCTAAGCGGCTATCCACGCGCGCTTGGCCTCTCCTCCTTCCTGATGCTGGCGCTTGGCCTGTTGCCGGGCATTCCGGCGGCGCCGTTCCTGGCACTCGCCGCAGCCTCTGGTGGGTTGGCCTATGCCTCCAGCCGGCGCAATGCGAGACAGCGGCAAGCGGCCGCCTCTGCAGAGGAAGCGGCCAATCAGGCACCGGTAGCCGAAGAGCCGATCTCTAATGCGTTGCAGATCGACAATGTTCGACTGGAGCTGGGCTACGGCCTGCTACCGTTGATAAACAACCAGGGCGGCCAGCGCCTCACCGACCAGATTAAGGCCCTGCGCCGGCAGTTGGCCCAGGACATGGGCTTCGTGCTGCCTTCGGTGCGAATCCAGGACAACCTGCAGCTTCCGGCCAACTCCTATGTGCTGCGGGTCAAGGAGATCGAGGCGGGACGCGGCGACTTGCGCCCCAACCGCCTGCTGGTGATGGATCCGCGCGGCGACAAGATCGCGCTGCCCGGCGAGGAGACCAGCGAGCCGACTTTCGGCCTGCCGGCGCTCTGGATCGACCCCTCGGCGCGCGAGGAAGCGCTATTCCGTGGTTACACCGTCGTCGATCCTCAAACTGTCGTCACCACCCACCTCACCGAAGTGATCAAGGACAACATGTCGGAGCTGTTGTCCTATGCCGAGACTCAGAAGCTGCTCGACGAGCTCGGTGCGGAACATCAGAAGCTGATCGGCGACCTGATCCCCAATCACATCTCCGTAGGCGGCGTGCAGCGGGTGCTGCAAAACCTGCTGGCCGAGCGGGTCTCGATCCGCGATCTGGCGACTATCCTGGAGGGCATCTCGGAAGCTTGCGGCTACACCCGCAGCATCGGCGCCATCACTGAGCACGTGCGCGCACGCCTCGCACGCCAGATCTCCAACAGTCAGACCAACGACCAAGGTTTCATTCCGCTGATCACCCTTTCGCCGCAATGGGAGCAGGCCTTCGCAGAAGCGATCATCGGCGAAGGCGAGGACAAGCGCCTCTCCATGGCTCCCTCCAAACTTCAAGAGTTCATCGGCGGTCTGCGACAGACCTTCGAGCGCTTTGCCATGATGGGCGAGAGTCCGGCGCTGCTTACCAGCCCGCCGGTGCGCCCCTTTGCGCGCTCGATCGTGGAGCGCTTCCGTCCCTCGACCGTCGTCCTGTCGCAGAACGAGATCTACGCCAAGGCGCAGATCAAAACTCTGGGCCAGGTCTAGCGCAAGGCCGGGTACTCCGATGCGGCTTAAGTCCTTCAGCGCGGCCAGCCTCCCCGAAGCGATGGCCAAGGTTCGGGCCGAGCTGGGCGCGGAGGCCATTATCCTCTCCACCCAGCGCGACGAGGAGGATCGCGGTATCCGCATGACGGCGGCGATCGAGAGCGCACCCACCGACAGCTTCGACCTAGCGGGCGCCGACGCTGGCCCGGGAGGGCTCGACCGAATTGCCACGGCACTGGCCTTTCATCGGGCGCCCGCGGCGCTTGCCGACCGCCTGATCGGCGGCAGCGCGTTGCTGCCGGCTGGCAATCCGACGATGGTTCTCGCTGGTGCGCTCGACAGCGCCTTCGCCTTCGCACCGCTCGGCGAGCGGTCGATCCACCGGCCACTGCTGCTCGCTGGACCACCCGGTGCCGGTAAGACCGCCACTGCCGCCAAGCTGACTGCTCGCCTCAAGCTGGCCGGCATCACGACCGCCTTCGCCACCATGGACAGTCTCAAGGCGGGTGCCCGCGACCAGGCCAAGGTCTATGCCGAGGCAATCGGCGTCGCGCTGATCGAGGCCGCGACAAACGAGGCCTTGGTGGCGGCACTCGCCAAGCTGCCGAAGGAGTCGAGCCCCATCATCGACACGGCCGGCACCAACTCGCTCGACCCTCAGGAACTCGCCGCGCTGTCCCGAACCGCACACATAGCCGGTGCCGAAATGGCGCTGGTTCTGTCGGCCGGCGGCGACGCTATGGAGTACGCCGAGACGGCGATCGCATTCGCCGAAGCTGGCGCCAAACGCCTCATTGTCACCAAGCTCGACCTGACGCGGAGGCTGGGCAGCGTGCTGGCCGCGGCCGAGGCCGGCGGCCTGGCCTTCGCAGCGATCGGGACAGCACCGACCATCGCCGACGGATTGCTTCCCATCAACCCCGTGTCGCTGGCGCGGCTTCTGCTTCCCGAAGGCGAAGCGGCGGGCGGTGCCCGCTTCGCCGCCAGCTTTTGACAGCGGCGTCCCGAGAGACCTGGAGCCAGCAATCATGGTTCAAGCCATCACCGAACTGAAGCCGCGCGACACCTCGACCACGCGCAATCTGATCGCGGTCGCGTCGGGCAAGGGCGGCGTCGGCAAGACCTGGCTGTCGATCACGCTCTCTCATGCGCTCGCCAAGCTCGGCAAGCGGGTCCTGCTGTTCGATGGCGACCTCGGACTCGCCAATGTCGACGTGCAACTCGGCTTGGCGGCCCAACGCGACCTCGGCGGCGTCATGAACGGCGAATACCCGCTCTCGGCGGCGGTGGTGAAAGTGCCTCATGCCGATTTCGACGTAATCGCCGGACGCTCGGGAACCAGCGCGCTGGCGCTGCTTGGCAGCGACCGACTAACCGGCCTGATTGGGGAACTGAGCGGACTGTCGCAGAGCTACGACCTTGTGCTGCTCGACCTCGGAGCCGGCGTCGAGCGGACCGTGCGCCAACTGGCGCTTATAGCACGCAGCTGTCTCGTCGTCACCACCGACGAGCCAACCGCACTCACCGATGCCTACGCCTTCATCAAGCTTGCCCTGCAACAGCGCGCCTCCGCCGATCTCCGGGTAGTGGTCAATATGGCCGCGAGCGAAAAGGAAGGCGAGCGAACCTACGCGACGTTGCGCAAGGCCTGCCAGTCCTTCCTCCAGGCCACGCCGCCGCTTGCCGGCATCCTGCGCCGCGATTCCCGAGTTAAGGATGCCATTCGCGCCCAGACTCCGCTGTTGCAGCGCTATCCAACTGCCGATGTCGCCAAGGATATCGAGCGCCTGGCGCACCAGCTCATCGAATCGTCATGAGCCAGGTCGTCCTTCCGCCAGCTCTAAAAGGCGCGGCAACGCAAACGGCCGGTCCGGTCGGTGTGCCGGGGGCGATCACCTCTCCGCCGCCCGATCTCGCACGCCAGCCACCGGGGCATGTGCTGAAGGGTGTCGCGCTCGGTCGCGACGGCCACGGCCACCTGCTGGTCCGGACCGAGCTCGGGGTCCTGGCGGTGGCGACCAAGGCCAATCCACCCGCCGGTAGCGAGGTCACACTGCAGATTCGCAGCAGCGGGCCACAGCTCCACGTCATGCTGGTCCGGATTGATGCCCCGCCGTATCCCGGCGATGGCGGTCTACGTCCGCTCCCACCCGCCGTGCCATCTGGCGGCAGCCACAGCGGCCCACCGTTATCGGCCGGCGATCGCCTGACCCTCAGCCAGCAGATAGCGGCCCAGCTTGTCAGCCTCGCCGACCCGACCCAACTTGCCGAAGCGGCGCACCGTCTGCCCCTGGCCCTGCTCCGCGCACTACCGCTGCTGACCTCGCTGCCTTTGACCTTCACGCTGGTTGCTATCGAGCAACCGTCGGGGCCGCCAGCGCCATTGCCTGCCGCGCCAACGAACGCAGCATCTGCCGCAACGCAGAGCGCGACAGCTGCAGCGAGTGCAATCCTACCCACGGCGGCGTCGGCCGACACGCTAGGGACGCTGGCCCAGCCGGGACAAGCTGCGGCGGCAGCACCGACGATGCCCCCCTCACCCGGATCCGTCGCTGCCGCGCCAAGCGCGAGGCCCGCTGTTCCACCATCGACGGCCGCCGCCGGACAGATGGCAGCTCCCCCCAATCCGATCGCGCCGCCGGCGCCGAGCGCCGTTTCACCGGTTCAGGCCGGCGAAAATCCGCGCGCTGCCGTGCCATCTCACTTGGCCAGCTACGGCAATCTCTCTGCCGCCACAACGCAGCCGCTAGCTGCCAGCGCCACACCGCTACCGCTGGCGGCCGCGGAGAATACCACTTGGCCGCCGGCTCTCGCGCTCTCCACGGACGGCAGGGCACTACGCATCAGCGCCGAGGTCGAAGGTCATGCGGTCGGCGGAAGGCCGGTCGTCGTCACAGCGCTCGGCAGCGTCACTCTGACCAACGTCGGCGCGCTCGCCCCAGGCACCAAGCTTCTCCTTGAGTTGCAGTTGGCGACACTGTCGCTCCCGGCCGAGGCTGCCGGCACAGCGAAGAGCACCAAGAGCTGGAGCGGCCTTGCCGAAATGCTGCAGGTAGTCGGCCACCAGGGGCTTGCCGAACTTCACCCGCTGCTGCGCACCCTGCCACAACCCGGCGCGCGGTTGGCCTCCGATCTGCTATTCCTGATTTCGGCCCTGCGCGGCGGCGAGCTGAGTGTATGGCCTGGCGCCCAGGCGTTGGAGGGGCTTGAGCGCGCCGGGCGTGCCGATCTCGTTTCTAGGCTGGGGGCCGACCTTGCCCAAGCTGCACGCAGCGCCGAAGCCTCGCCGGGCGATTGGCGCTTATTGACGCTTCCCTTCCACGACGGAAGCCACTTGCAGCAGCTTCGCCTCTATCTGCGTCGCGATCGCACGTCACGCCGCAGTGCAGTGGAGAAGGCCACCCGCTTTGTCTTGGAAGTGGACCTGACCCGTGTCGGCGCGCTCCAGCTCGACGGCCTGGTGCAACCACGCCGATTCGACCTGATGCTGCGCAGCAGGCAGGCGCTGCCGGAGATCTGGCGCCAGGACATCGCCGAGATCTTCGAAGAAGCCAATGCGGCGGTCGGCAACTCCGGCGAAATCGTCTTTCAGGCCTCGCCCGACTGGCGACCCATGGCCACCACCGCCGAGGCCACCACGATCCAAGGCGGCCTGGTGGTCTGAAAACACCGCAGAGCAGCCCTCTTATCGATCACGGTGGATCAACAGTAGATAAGCTAGAGCGCTATCCGTTCAGATCGAATCGGCGCTGCGCTCCTCATCCTTCGACAGGCTCAGGATGAGGAGCGAAGTGGAAGCCCTCATGCTGAGCTTGTCGAAGCATGAGGGCAGTATCGGTGACTGCAATCGAACGGATTGTGCTCTAGGCATCGCGGCGCTTGCGGCGATGACCTTCCAGGCCTATCTCGTCGAGCGCCACCTGTTCGCGTTTGCTGCGCCTGGTCTTGCGCCGCTGGTCCTGATTCTTTGCCGCCAGCTCGTAGCTCTTGACCTCGCGGAAGGCTTCCGCGAGCTCGTCACGCGCGGCTTCGAGCGATGCCGCGATGTTGGCGATCGAAAGCGTGAGTCGCCGCTTGCGCTCGAGGGCAGCGGCGAGGAAGGCCGGATAGGCCGTAGTGGCAACGAAGGACTGTGGCGCCGTTGCCTGCTCGGCGACGATTTCCTCCTCAAGGCGCATCAAATCGCCGCGCAGGCGCTCGATCAGCGCTTCCAGGTCGGCGAGCTTGCGCTGCTTTTCCTCGAGCGCCCAGCGGTGCACCCGGATCAAGGTCGAAAGAACGGTCACCGCGCTCTACCCCCGAGCGTCACCGTGCCGGTCGGGCCGGCGCTACGGCACCGGTTGCCTCGGTGTCTGACGAACCGATGGGGGCTCCGGACGGCCAAGCCTCGCCCAGTATCTCCGCCAGGGTCGCGTAACCACTCTCGAGATCGGCATGCTCGGAGACATCCTGGGCGAGAAAAGCCTCTAGGGCCGGGTAGTAGGCGATCGCCTCGTCGACTGCGAGGTCGCTGCCTTTCTTGTAGGCGCCAAGGCGGATTAGCTCGGCCATATCCTCGTAAGTCGCGAGCAGCCGGCGCGCGCGAGCAATCAGCTCGTTCTCCGCGGCTTCGTTACAGGTCGGGAGCGCACGCGAAATGCTGCGAAGAATGTTGACCGCCGGATAACGGTTGCGCTCGGCGATCGCGCGGTCGAGGACGATGTGACCGTCAAGGATGCCGCGCACGGCATCGGCGATTGGCTCGTTGTGGTCGTCGCCTTCGACCAGAACCGTGAAGAGCCCGGTGATCGAGCCGCGCTCAACGCCTGGACCGGCGCGCTCCAGCAGCCGCGGCAGCTCGGAGAAGACCGAAGGGGTGTAGCCCTTGCTGGTCGGCGGCTCGCCGGCAGAAAGTCCGATCTCACGCAGCGCCATGGCGTAGCGGGTGATCGAATCCATAAGGCAGAGCACGTCCTGACCGCGGTCGCGGAACGACTCGGCGATCGCCAGGGTCAGATGAGCAGCATCGCGGCGCATCAGGGGCGGCTCGTCAGAGGTCGCGACCACCACCACCGAGCGCGCAAGGCCATCGGTCCCCAGCTCGTCCTCGAGCCATTCCTGGACCTCGCGACCGCGCTCTCCAATCAGGCCGATGACGTTTACGTCCGATGCCGTGTAGCGCGCCAGCATTGACAGCAGCTTTGACTTACCGACGCCGGAGCCAGCAAAAATGCCCATACGCTGGCCGCGGCAGCAGGTCAGGAAGGCGTTGAGCGCCCGCACCCCGAGATCGATCTTGGCACGCACCCGCTGACGGCCATGGGCCGGTGGCGGAGCGGCGCGCAGCCGGCAGCCGAGCTCCCCTAGCGGCAGCGGCCCCTTGCCGTCGATCGGCTCGCCCAGCGCGTTCACCACGCGGCCGAGCCAAGCCGGCGAGGGGCGGATCAGCGGCTCGGTCTCGGCGACCTCGACCTTGCTGCCCAGGCCGACTCCATCGAGGCCTCCATAGGGCAACAGGAGCGCTTTTCCCTCGCGGAAGCCGACCACCTCGGCCGCGACCTGCCTGCCGCCTCCCACCGAGATGAGGCAGCGTCCACCGATCGAGACGACCTGCTCAAGGCCGGCCGATTCGACCATCAGGCCAAGAACCCCAGCGACCCGGCCATAGAGCCGGTACTCTGGAAGTTTCTTTATATCTTCCAATATGTTAGCGGCAACCGATGCGGCCCCAAGACGCGCCATGACAGCCTCTGTTTCCCCCGAGGGAGGCAGTTTGGCCGGCTCGCTTTAAGGTTCGGTAAAGCGCCGTAAGTCCTGGCGACGCGCTAATTTCCGGGGACCGGAAAGGGATTGTTAATATTGTTTCCCCAAGATAGTTAACGAGTATAGTCACCCCCAGCATCAGGCCTAAGGATTTGAGAGATGCGAGTGCTTCTTGTCGAGGACGACGCCGCGACGTCGCAGAGCATCGAGATGATGCTCAAGTCGGAAGGCTACGTCTGCGATACGACCGATCTGGGCGAAGACGGCCTCGAGATCGGTAAGCTTTATGACTACGACATCATTATTCTCGACCTCATGCTGCCGGACATGGACGGCTACGAGGTCCTGCGCCGCCTCCGGGTCGCCAGGGTCAAGACCCCGATCCTGATCCTGTCGGGCTTGAACGGACTCGACGATAAGATCAAAGGCTTGGGCGTGGGCGCAGACGACTACCTAACCAAGCCCTTCGACAAGCGCGAGTTGGTGGCTCGCATTCAGGCCATCGTCCGCCGCTCCAAAGGCCATTCCGACTCAGTAATCCGTACCGGCAAACTGACGATCAACCTCGACACCCGTACGGTCGAGGTGAACGGCCAGCCGCTACACCTCACCGGCAAGGAATACGGCATCCTCGAGCTGCTGTCGCTGCGCAAGGGGACCACGCTCACCAAGGAGATGTTTCTCAACCATCTCTACGGCGGCATGGACGAGCCGGAACTGAAGATTATCGACGTCTTCGTCTGCAAGCTGCGCAAGAAGCTGACCACGGCAACCAGCGGCGAAAATTACATCGAGACGGTGTGGGGCCGCGGCTACGTGTTGCGCGATCCGGTCCGGGAGACCGAAGAGGCCGCCGCCGCCGAGCGAAATCGAGCAGCCACCCGCTGATCTGCTGCGTGAGCGTGCCACAAAAGGCTCGACCACCCCTTCGATAGTACCGGCGGTGGACGCGAAAAAGGCGCCGCCATTGCTCGGGCGGCGTTTTTTTGCTCGAACACGGCGAACCGGGCTGGCCAACCAGACCGAGACGATCGAAACCGTCTTTGGCTTAACCCACCTTCTTGGCGGTTGCGGTGTTGGTCGCCAGGGTATAGACGCCACGGTGGCCCTGCATCGGCTGGAAGCGGAGCGACGTTCCGACGACCGTTTCCGCGCCGCCGAGAAACAGGAAGCCGTTTTCCGACATCTGGCCTGCAATGCGATCCAGCACCAGGGTCTTGGTTGGCTGATCGAAGTAGATTAGCACGTTGCGGCAGAAAATCACGTCGAAGCGTCCCAGCGCCGACATGGACTGCAGGAGGTTGAATGGCTGGAACTTCACCATCGAGCGGATCTTTTCGTTAATCCGCCAGCGATCGCCGTTCTTCCCGAAGTATTTGACGAGATAGGTAATGGGGAGGCCGCGTTGAACTTCGAACTGAGTGTAAACGCCGTCCCGGCCGCGCTGGAGAACCTCGGTTGAAAGGTCGGTGGCGAGAATCTCGATCCTCCAGCCGGTAAGCTTGGCGCTGGCCTCCTGCAGGATCATAGCCAGGCTGTACGGCTCCTGACCGTTTGAGCAGGCCGCGCTCCAAATCCGGATCTGCTTGCTAGCCCCCCGACTCGAAAGCAGGCTCGGCAGAACCAGATCGCGGAACTGGTCGAAGGGCTTGGTGTCTCGGAAGAAGAACGACTCGTTGGTCGTCATGGCTTCCGTGACGTCCTTCAGCAGGGCCTCGTCGCGGCCGCCGCGGATCGCCAGGCAGAGATCGTCGAAACCCTTGAAGCCCCACTTGCGGGCGACCGGACTCAACCGGCTTTCCAGCAGATAGGCCTTGTCCTTGGTCAGCGTGAGGCCGGATCGCTCCTTGAGCAGCCGCGCGATCATCTCGAAGTCGTTGATATTCATGCGGCCGACCTCATGACCAGCTTGCGAATATAGGGCGCCAGCTCCGGAAGCGGCAGGACTGTCGAGCAGAGTCCTGCCATGGCGACGGCGCCTGGCATACCCCATACGACGCTGGAAGCCTCATCCTGCGCGATGACCGATCCGCCGGCTTTGACCACGGCTTCCGCACCCTTGCAGCCATCCGTACCCATTCCGGTCAGCATCACCACCAGAAGGCGCGGACCATAGAGCGGCACGAGTGATCGCAGCATCGGATCGACAGCCGGACGACAGAAGTTCTCGGGGGGCGCCTGGCTAAGCCGGATGGTCTGGCTGCCGCCCTTTTCCTCGATCAGCATGTGCCGATCGCCCGGCGCGAGATAGATGCGCCCGCTGGTCACCTTTTCGCCGTCCCGGCCTTCGGCGCAGAGGATTCCTGAGCTTCTGGCCAGATGCTGAGCGAGCAGCGCAGTGAAGGTGCCCGGCATGTGCTGTGTGATGAAGATCGGCTGCTTCATCGGCCCGCCGAGCTTGCTTACCAGCGCATTGAGCGCTTGAGGACCACCGGTCGAGCTGCCGATGGCGATTGCCGACGGCGGAAAGGCCGAGATCTTGCGTAGTTGGAACGTCTTCGGCGCGATCGCCGGCACCACGGCACCACCGCTCGACCGTTCGACGGTCCGGGTACGGGCAGTCGCCCGACCGCGCACGGCTTCGGCCAGTGCCTTCACTTTGGCCACCAACTCGCGCTTGAACGTGGCGGCCGATTGGGGCCCGCCCGACGAGCTCGGCTTGGTAATGTAGTCGGCTGCACCCGCTTGCAGCGCGCGCAGCGAAATCTCCGCATTTTTTACGGTAAGTGTCGAAGCCATGATCACGCGCAGGCCAGGCTGCTTTGCGAGCAGCTTGGGGAGCGCCGTCAGGCCGTCCATGACCGGCATCTCGATGTCGAGAACCGCTACCTCGACGTAATGGGTCTCGAGCGCCTTCAAAGCCAGCGCGCCGTTCGCAACGGTCGTCACCACCTTGACGTCGTTGTCGGATTCCAAGGTTTTGGCAAGCAACCCACGGGTTACCGCTGAATCGTCCACGACCATAACGCGGTACTCCGCGCTCATCGATAGGTCTCCAAGGTCCTCTTGCCCGTCGGACCTCAAATCAGGCCGACCTGGGAGAATTTCGACTC
>JBOHKJ010000384.1:0-1862 GCA_050728975.1 Kiloniellales bacterium
AGATCGGTCGGACGGATCGCCTCGTGGGCTTCCTGGGCGTTCTTGGCCTTGGTCTTGTACTGGCGCGGCGCGGAGGGGAGGTAGGTGTCGCCGAAGCGTTGTGCGATCACCCGGCGCGCGGCGGCGATGGCCTCGCCGGCGATCTGGGTGCCGTCGGTGCGCATATAGGTGATGAGCCCGACCGTGTCGCCAGCGAGATCGACGCCTTCGTAGAGCCGCTGGGCGATGCGCATGGTGCGGTTGGCGCCGAAGCCGAGCTTGCGCGAGGACTCCTGCTGCAGGGTCGAGGTGGTGAAGGGCGGCTGCGGATTGCGCCGCACCTCCTTGCGCTCGACGGTCTCGACGGTGAAGGCCTGGTTGGCTTCGAGCTTTTCCACCGCCTGGCGCGCGGCGGCTTCGTCGCCGAGGTCGAACTTCTCCAGCTTGCGGCCGTCGAGGTGGGTGAGCCGCGCGGTGAAGGGTGCGCCTTCGGGACTCAGGAGCTGGGCCTCGACGGTCCAGTACTCCTGGGCCTTGAAGGCCTCGATCTCCGACTCGCGCTCGCAGACGAGGCGTAGCGCAACCGACTGCACCCGGCCGGCCGAGCGGCTGCCCGGCAGCTTGCGCCACAGCACCGGCGAGAGCGTGAAGCCGACCAGGTAGTCGAGCGCGCGCCGCGCCATGTAGGCGTCGATCAGCTCCTGGTTGAGCCGGCGCGGATGCTTGAAGGCGTCGACGACGGCGCTCTTGGTCACTTCGTTGAAGACCACCCGCTCGACCTCGACGCCCGAAAGCGCCTTGCGGCGCAGCAGCTCCTCGGCGATGTGCCAGGAGATGGCCTCGCCCTCGCGGTCCGGGTCGGTGGCGAGGTAGAGGTGATCGGCGCCCTTGAGCGCGCTGGCGATCTCCTTCAGGCGCTTCTCGGCGCGCTCGTCGACCTCCCAGATCATGGCGAAGTCGCTGGCCGTGTCGACCGAGCCCTCCTTGGCCGGCAGGTCGCGCACGTGGCCATAGCTGGCCAGCACGGTGAAGCCGGTGCCAAGGTACTTGTTGATCGTCTTGGCCTTGGCCGGGGATTCGACGACGACGACGTTCATGAAGGGCCGATGCAATATGACGGGGGCAGGCGGCGCGGCCCTGCGGTCCGAGGCCGCCGAGGCTGGCGTTTCAAGCGCCGGCGATCAGGCCGACCCGGCCGCCCGGGTGGCGTTCCAGTCGTCCGGCAAGCTCCATTTCGAGCAGCACCAAATGGACGACCGCGGGTGACAATTGGCACTGCCGGATCAGTTCGTCAACTGCAACCGGGGACGGCGAGAGCAGATCGGCGAGCGCGGTCCGCGCCTCTCCGAGCTCCGAATCGCCCGGAATCCGCGGGCTTCGGCCAGGCTCGAAGGGAGCGCCTCCGGGCTCGGCGAGGCCGCGGGTCTCGAGCCCGCTCAGCGCCTCTTCGATGTCGGCGGCCGATTCGACCAGGGTCGCGCCGCTGCGGATCAGCGCGTTGCAGCCCTGGGCCCGCGGGTCGAGCGGCGAGCCCGGCACCGCCATCACCTCGCGGCCCTGCTCGCCGGCGAAGCGCGCGGTGATCGCCGAGCCGCTGCGGCGCGCCGCCTCGATCACCACCACGCCCAGCGAGAGGCCGGAGACCAGGCGGTTGCGGCGCGGGAAGTGGCGCGCCTGGGGCTGGAGGCCGAGCGGCATCTCCGAGAGCACCAGGCCGCGCTGGCAGATGTCGTGGTGGATGCCGGCGTTCTCGGGCGGGTAGGCGACCTCGACCCCGCCGGCATTGGCGGCGAGGGTGCCGCTGTCGAGGGCGCCCTGGTGGGAGGCGGCGTCGATCCCGCGGGCGAGCCCCGAGACCACCACGAAGCCGCGCTGGCCCAGCT
>JBOHKJ010000385.1:0-1756 GCA_050728975.1 Kiloniellales bacterium
TCTATGTCGACGGGCGTGACCGGGTCTGGCTGACCGACTTCGGCGCCAACGCGATTCTGCAGTTCGATCCTGGCAGCCGAAGCTTCCGGTCGTTTCCCAGCAACAGGGCGGGCGCGGCTGTGCGCCAGCTCCTGGGTCGGCCGGGCGAAGTCTGGGGCGCGGAATCCGGCACCGATCGTCTAGTGGTGATTCAGAACGGCCCCTCGAGCTGAGCACTCCGCGAACGACTGGCTGGCGCAAAGATAGACCGCCCTACTTGGCGCCCACGACGCGGATCGGCGATCCCTTCATGAAGGCCAGGATGTTCTCGACGACCTGCGTGAAAAACACCCGGTAGTTGTCGTCGCTGACGTAGCCGAGATGCGGCGTCAACACGGTGCGCGGCGCGCGGCGCAGGGGATGGTCGGCCGGCAGCGGCTCGACGTCGTAGACGTCGATGCCCGCGCCGGCGATCCGGCCGGCTTCGAGCGCATCGGCCAGCGCCTTCTCCTCGACGATCGGCCCGCGCGAGCTGTTGATCAGGTAGGCGCTCGGCTTCATCAGGCCGAGCTCGCGGGCGCCGATCAGGCCCCTGGAGCGGTCACTCAGGACGACGTGGATCGTGACGATGTCGGCTTCGGCCAGCAGCGCGTCCTTGGTCGCGGCACGGCGCACGCCGACCTCTCGGCAGCGCTCCTCGGTCAGGTTCTGGCTCCAGGCGACCACGTCCATGCCGAATTCCTTGGCGACGCGCGCCATCTGGCTGCCGATCCGACCCAGGCCGATCACGCCCAGGGTCTTGCCCAGCAGGCCGGTGCCCAGCGTGGTCTGCCATCTGCCCTCGCGCAGCGCGCGATCCTCCTCGGGGATCTTGCGCGCCACCGCCAGAATCAGGCCCCAGGTGAGTTCGGCCGTCGTGCCGCCGCTGCTATCGGTGCTGCAGACCACGACGCCGCGCTCCTTGGCCGCCGCGACGTCGACCGATGCGTTGCGGTGACCGGTCGAGACCAACAGCTCGAGATTGGGCAGGCGCTCGAAGAGCGCGGCGGGGAAGGGCGTGCGCTCGCGCATGATGACGATGGCTTCGAAGGGAGCCAGTCGCTCGGCTAGCGCATCGAAATCGTGCAGATGGTCGTGGAACACCGCGATCTCGGCCTGGGCCTCGACCGCGGACCAATCGGCACAGGAGCGCGCCACGTCCTGGTAGTCGTCCAGAATAGCAATCTTCATCAGTCTCGGTGCTCCCCTTCTGGCCGCGGCCGTTTCCGGCGGCTCGGGACTTTCCGTCATGGCGACGGCCAAGGCAAGGCGAGCGACGAGCGCGGCGGCGGGCTATCCCGCGGGCCGATGGCCGCTATCGAATATTAGCGGTTTCCAGTCTTTCCGCCGCGCTTCAGGATTCCGGCCTGACAGCGGACGGAGTCGATGGATTCGGGGCAATCGGTAGTGACGGGCATGGGCCTGGTTGCCAGGCGTGCGACCTTCGCCGGGCTTGCGGCCAGCCTGGTCGGCATCGGTCTCGCGCGCTTCGCCTACACCCCGCTCATACCTGCTTTGATCGACGCCGGCTGGTTCAGCGCGCCCGAGGCGGTCTATCTCGGCGCAGCCAATCTCGCAGGCTACCTTGCAGGCGCGCTGCTGGCCCGCGGCATGGCGGCGCGCGTGCCCGCAGCACGGGTCCTGCAGTCCATGATGCTGCTGGCGAGCGTCACCTTTTTCGTCTCGGCTTGGCCGCAACCCTTTCTGTGGTACGCGCTGTGGCGTTTCGCATCGGGCT
>JBOHKJ010000386.1:0-2652 GCA_050728975.1 Kiloniellales bacterium
TGGCGTCCAAGTGGGCGAAGGAGGTCGCGGGCGCCGGGTCGGTCAAGTCGTCGGCCGGCACGTAGATGGCCTGTACCGAGGTGATCGAGCCCTTTTTGGTAGTAGTGATTCGCTCCTGCAGCGCGCCCATGTCGGTCGCCAGCGTCGGCTGATAGCCCACCGCCGAGGGAATTCGGCCGAGAAGCGCCGAGACCTCCGAGCCTGCCTGGGTGAAGCGGAAGATGTTGTCGACGAAGAACAGCACGTCTTGGCCTTCCTCGTCGCGGAAATATTCGGCGAGCGTAAGACCGGAGAGGCCGACACGCGCGCGGGCGCCCGGCGGCTCATTCATCTGGCCATAGACGAGCGCGGCTTTGGAGCCTTCGCCCTCGAGCTCAATCACGCCCGACTCGATCATCTCGTGATAAAGATCGTTTCCTTCGCGGGTGCGCTCGCCGACGCCGGCGAAGACCGAGTAGCCGCCGTGTGCCTTGGCGATGTTGTTGATCAGCTCCATGATCAGCACCGTCTTACCCACGCCGGCACCGCCGAACAGGCCGATTTTGCCGCCTCTGGGATAAGGCTCCAGCAGGTCGACAACCTTGATGCCCGTCACCAGCACCTCGACCTCGGTCGACTGGTCGACATATTCCGGGGCCGACCGATGAATCGGCAGGGTCTTCTTGGCATTAACGGGCCCGCGCTCGTCGACCGGCTCGCCAATCACGTTGAGGATTCGGCCTAGCGTCTCGGGGCCGACCGGCATGACGATCGGGCCGCCGCTGTCGGTGACGTCCTGGCCGCGCACCAAGCCATCGGTGCCGTCCATGGCGACGGTACGCACCGTATTCTCGCCCAGGTGCTGCGCCACCTCGAGAACTAAGCGACGGCCATCGTTCTTGGTTTCCAGCGCGTTCAAGATCGCCGGCAAGTCGCCGTCGAACTGGACGTCGACCACTGGTCCCATGACCTGGGTGATTTTGCCAACGAGGTTCTTTGCCATCGACCTTGTCCTTGTTCTCTTGTCTCGCGGTCCGGGGGGGCGGCGCTACATCGCTTCCTTGGCGGAGACGATTTCGATCAGCTCCTTGGTGATCACGGCCTGCCGCGTACGGTTGTAGCTGAGTGTCAAGCGATTGATCATCTCGCCGGCATTGCGGGTCGCGCTGTCCATCGCGGTCATGCGCGCGCCCTGCTCGCTGGCGTTGTTCTCCAACAGCGCTTTGAAGATCTGCACTGCGAGATTGAGCGGCAGCAACTCGTGGAGGATTTCCTCTTCACCCGGCTCATACTCGTAGATCGCGCCACCGGACGGCTTGAGATCCTCCGCCTTGACGCCTTCGGGAGGCGCGAAGGGGATCAGCTGCTGCACCGTGACAATCTGAGCGATCGCCGACTTGAACCGCGCGTAGACGACGGAGCAGATGTCGAACTCCCCGGTCTCAAACATTTGACGGAGACGTATCGCAACGCCCGAGGCGCCATCGAAGGTAAGGCGCGGCTTGCCGATGTTCTCGATGGTGTCGACGATCAGCTCGCGATAGTCGCGCCGCAACTGGTCGCGGCCCTTGCGGCCGACGCAGAGGATTTTGACCGTCTTGCCGGCCTCGCGTAGCGTCCGGATACGGCGGCGCGTCTCGCGCACGATCGAGCTGTTGAAGCCGCCACAGAGGCCGCGATCGGCTGTCGCCACCACCAGAAGGTGCACCTGGTCCTTGCCGGTGCCTGCCAGCATTGGCGCCGCGCCGGCCTGACCGGCAGCGCTAGCAGCGAGCGAATTCAGCATCCGCTCCATGCGCTCGGCATAGGGGCGCGCGGCCTCGGCCTGCTCCTGGGCGCGGCGCAGCTTGGCCGCGGCCACCATCTTCATCGCCGAGGTGATCTTCTGCGTCGACTTGACGCTGCCGATTCTGATGCGGAGGTCTTTAAGGCTGGGCATCTCGGTTCAGGTGGCTGCTGCTATTCCTGCGTCAGTGTCGACTCAGGCAACGAAGGTCTTGACGAAGCTTTCCATGAGGGACTTGAGCTTCTCTTCGGTCGACGAGGAAATCTCCTTCTCGCTGCGGATCGCCTCCAGGATCTCCTTGCCGCTGGAGCGCACCTCGCCGAGGAGCTTCTCTTCGAAGGCGCTCACCTTGCCGACCTCGACCTTGTCGAGATAGCCGCGCACGCCGGCGAAGATCACCACCACCTGCTCTTCGACCGGCAGCGGCCGGTATTGCGGCTGCTTGAGGAGCTGAGTGAGGCGCGATCCGCGCGCCAGCAAGCGCTGGGTCGCAGCGTCTAGGTCGGATGCGAATTGGGCGAAGGCCTCCATCTCGCGGTACTGCGCGAGCTCCAGCTTGATACGGCCGGCGACCTGCTTCATCGCCTTGATCTGAGCGGCCGAGCCGACACGGCTGACCGAGAGGCCGACGTTCACCGCCGGGCGCACGCCCTTATAGAAGAGGGCCGTTTCGAGGAAGATCTGTCCGTCGGTGATGGAGATCACGTTGGTCGGGATATAGGCCGAGACGTCGCCGGCCTGGGTCTCGATCACTGGCAGCGCGGTCAGGCTGCCGTTCCCGGCAGCCTCGCCCATCTTGGCAGCGCGTTCCAGAAGCCGGGAGTGCAGATAGAAGACATCGCCGGGATAGGCCTCGCGGCCCGGCGGGCGGCGCAGCAGTAGCGACA
>JBOHKJ010000387.1:0-15656 GCA_050728975.1 Kiloniellales bacterium
CCGCGGCGCGCACCGCCATCGGCCCGTCGGCCTCCTCGTACATGCCGCGATAGTAAGGCGTGGTGGACGAGGTGATGGTGAGGATGCGACCCGCGCAGAAGAGGCGCGCGCCGGGGATCTTGCCGGCGGCGATCGCTTCGCGCACCGCTATCTCGTGATAGTCCCAGCCGCCGACGTCGCGCGCCGTGGTGACGCCGCAGAGCAGCAGGCGCCGCGCCATCTCGGCGGCATGAAGCGCGATGGTGCCAGGCAGCGTATCGCGCCAGGGGTTGTTGGGATCGGGCGCCATGGCGTCGATGCCGATGTGGACGTGGCAGTCGAAGAAGCCGGGCAAGAGATAGCGACCCTCGAGGTCGATGGCTTCCGCCGGCCGGCCAGGCGCGCGGCCGATCTCGGCTATGCGGCCCTCCTCGATCCGGAGATCGCCGGCGGCGAAGGCCCGCTTTTCGCTGTCGTAGACTTTTGCGCCTTTGAGCCACATGCAGGCTTGCGCCTCCTTCACCGTGGGAAGTGACAGGCAGCGAGCCGCCCAGCGCGCTCGACGAGCGCCGGCCGCTCTTCGCGGCAGCGCGTCGCGACGAAGGGGCAGCGGGTGTGAAACTCGCAGCCGCTCGGCCGCGACAGCAGGCTCGGGATCTCGCCCTCGAGCTTGAGCTGGTTGCGCGCGGCATCCGGATCGGGTTCCGGATTGGCCGAGAGCAGCGCCAAGGTGTAGGGGTGGGTCGGGTGGCCGAAGATCCTGTCGGTCGGCCCCTTCTCCACCACGCGACCGAGGTACATGATCGCCATCGCGTGGGCGACGTGGCGCACCACGTGGAGGTTGTGGGTGATGATCAGGATCGCAATGCCGAGCCGCTCCTGCAGATCGTTCAGCAGATTCAGGATCTCGCCCTGCACCGAGACGTCGAGGCCGGCGGTCGGCTCGTCGGCCATGATCAGCTTGGGCTCGAGCGCCAAGGCGCGGGCCACGCCGACGCGCCGCGCCTGACCGCCGGAGAGCTGATGCGGATAGCGCGCCGCAAAGACCGGCGGCAGGCCCACCAGCGCCAGCAGGCGCTCGACCTCGCGCGCCAGGTTGCGGTCGGTCATCCCATGGACCCGGAAGGGCTCCTCCAGTAGCGCCCGCACGCTGAGGCGCGGGCTCAAAGAGCCGACCGGATCCTGGAACATCATGGCGATCTCGCGCCGCACCGGCTTCAGCTCGCCTTCGGACAGCCTGGTGAGCTCGCGGCCCCGGAAGCGGATGCTGCCCGCCGAGGCCGGCACCAGGCCGTTAACGGCGCGTGCCAGGGTGGTCTTGCCGGAGCCCGACTCGCCGACGATGGCGAAAGTCCGTCCCTCCTCCACCGACAGCGAGACACCGGCAACCGCCTGGATCCCAGCGGCGCCGCTTGCCAGGCGGACCAGCCCGCGTGCGGCATTGAAGCGCACCTCGAGGCCCACGATCTCCAGCAGCGCGCTCATGGCGCCCCCTCGCCGGCCCGGAAGCAGGCCGCCAGGTGCCAGTCGCCCAATCGCCGCTCGTCCGGACGCTCCTGCTCGCAGCGCTCGATCGCCCGGCGACAGCGCGCGCGGAAGATACAGCCGGGCGGCAGCTCGACGAGGTCGGGCAGATCGCCGGGGATGGTGGGCAAGCTTCGCGTCGGCTGCTCGATGCGTGCCGGATCGCATTCCAGCAGCCGGCCGGTATAGGGGTGGCCGGCGCGATGGAAGATGTCGCGCACCGCGCCGCGCTCGGCGACCTCGCCAGCGTACATCACCACGACCCGATCGCAGAGCTCAGCCACTACGCCCAGATGATGCGAGATGAAGAGGATCGAGCAGCCGATGTCGCGTTGCAGCTCGCGCAACAGCTCGATGACCTGGACCTCGAGCGTCGCGTCGAGCGCGGTGGTCGGCTCGTCGGCGATCAGCAGGTCCGGCTTGGCCATCAGCGCCATGGCGATGGCGATGCGCTGGCGCATGCCGCCGGAGAACTCGTGCGGGTATTGGGCAAGGCGGCGGCGCGGGTCGGGAATCTGCACCTTGGCCAGCATCTCCTCGGCATGTGCGAGCTTGGCCTTGCGGGAGAGACCCGAGCGATACTGGATGTCGACCATCTGGGTGCCGACCGAGAGCACCGGATTGAGCGCAGTCATGGGGTCTTGGAAGACCACCGAGATGCGCTGGCCGCGCAACGCGCGCAGCCGCGCCTCGCTCATGCGCACGATGTCCTCGCCGTCGAAGAGAATGCGGCCGGAGACGACCTCGCCATTGGCCGCCAGCAGGCCGAGGATGGCATTGATCAGCGTCGACTTGCCGCAACCGGATTCGCCGACCACGCCGACGATCTTCGCGCGCGGCACCTCCAGCGTCACCTCGCGCAGTGCGTGGAGCCGGCCGCCGGACGTGCGAAAATCGACCGACAGCTTCTCGACCGAGAGGACCGGCGCCGCACCTTCTCCGGTCATTCTTTGCTTCTCAAGCGTGGATCGAATTGATCGCGCAGCGTCTCGCCAAGGAAGGTGAAGCCAAGCGTGGCGATGACGATCGGCAGGCCGCCGGCGATCGCCGGCCAAGGCGATTCGCGGATGAAGGCGAAGCCGTCGTTCAGAATCGAGCCCCAGGAGGGTGTGGGCGGCGGCACGCCGAGGCCGAGAAATGACATGCCGGCCTCGATGGTGATGACGACGGGAATATCCATCGATGCAAGGATCAGCAGCGGGCCAACGATGTTGGGCAGGATATGGACCCGGAGGATGCGCGGCGCGGTGGCGCCCAGCGAGCGGGTCGCCAGCACGAACTCGGAGGAACGCAGCGCCATGGTCTGGGCCCGCACCACGCGGGCATAGCTGGGGATATTCACGACCACCACCACCAGCACCACGGCGCCGAGGCTGGGGCCGATCAGCGTCACCAGCGCCAAGGCGAACATGACGGTGGGGAAGGAGCGCACTGCGTCGAATACCAGAATCAGTATCGAATCGAGCCAGCGCGGCCCATAGCCGGCGATCATGCCAAGCACGAGGCCGCCGAGGAAGGCGATCCCGGTCGAGACCAGCGCGACCCAGAGCGCGATCTGCGCGCCGTGAAGCACGCGGGTGAAAAGATCACGCCCAAGCTGGTCGGTGCCCAGCAGGTGGTCAAATGAGGGACCGAGGAAGCGGTCGCGCACCGCGAGCTTGATCGGGCTGTAGGCGGTGAGGACATCGGCCGCCAAGGCGCCAAACACCACCAGCAAGACCAGGCCGAGGCCGAGCGCGCCGAGCGGCTCGCGAACCAGTCGCAGCAGCCCGTCGAGAAAGGCCGAGCGCCGCGCCGCGAGCGCGGGAGCGTCAGAGGCTTGAGCGGACACGGGGATCGAGGTACGCGGCGATCAGATCGGCAGCCAGCGTGCAGAGCACGTAGAAGCCGGTCGAGATGGCGACCGCGCCTATGACGACAGGATAGTTGCGGGTGGCAATCGAGTCGTAGATCAGCTTGCCGACACCCGGGCGGGCGAAAACGATCTCGGCGAAGACCGCACTCGACATCATGTGGCCGACGCCGATGCCGAGCAGGACCACGGTCGGAATGACCGCCAGCTTCAGGGCATAGCGATAGGTGATGGTGCTTTCCTTGAGGCCGAAGGCACGGGCCATGCGGATGTGGTTCTCCGACAGCACTTCTAACATCGAGGCGCGCACCATGCGCGCGAGGTATCCGACCCAGCCCAGGCCCACGGCGAGCGAGGGCAGGGCCAGGTGATGCAGGCGGTCGAGCGGATCGCCCGGATCGCCGGCGCCGATCGCCGGAAACCAGCCGAGCGTCACACAGAACAGCAGCAAGCCGTAGATGGCGACCACGAACGACGGCACCGCGATGACGCTGACCGAGAGCACGCCGATCAAACGATCGACCAGCGAGCCGCGCCGGATCGCCGCATAGCAGCCGAGCGGAATGCCGAGCAGCGCCGCCCAGGTGATGCCCATGCCGATCAGCTGCAGCGTGAAGGGCAGCTGTTCGAGCACGGTCGTCAGCACCGGACGCCTAGTCAGCACATCGGTGCCTAGATCGCCCTGGATCACACGGCCGAAGAAGGAGAGAATCTGGACGATCGCCGGCTGGTCGAGACCCATCTCGACCCGGAAGGCCTCGCGCATGGATTGCGATGCCAGCGGCCCGAGCAGCACCGCTGCCGGATCGCCGGGGATGAACTGGATTATGGAGATGAGCAGGATGAGCGCGACCGCGGTAATGATCGCGGCGAGTCCGATACGCTTCACCGCATAGCTCAGCATGGCGCAAACCTCGCCATCGGCCGAACGACGCCGGGCGGCAGGCCGCCGCCCGGCGTCACTCGATCAAGCTGGCTTGAACTTATGGAAGATCGGCGTCGCATTCGGCATGACACCTGCCGTCACGCTGTTCCGCGTCAACATGCCGACCGCTTCGTGAGTCAGGAAGACGTAGCAGCCCGACTCTTCCATGATGTTCTGCATACGCACGTACATATCGTGGCGCTTCTCTTCGTCGAGAACGCTCTTGGCTTCGGCGTGGAGCTTACCGAATTCCTCGCTGTTGAAGCGCTCCCAGTTCCAGACCCCGATCTGATCCGGCGTGAACCACTCAGTCGCCCAGCTCGGGTCGGGCTGCATCGAGAAGCGCTGCACCAGAAGCTGGATCTTCTTCCAGGAGTCGCCTGAGCTTTCGTCGCCGAGGCTCCAGAAGGTGCCGGAATCGTGCTGCTGGATCGTCACCCTGATCCCGACGTCGGCGAGACTGGCCTGGATGGCCTGAGCCGCGCTGACACGCTCGGTCTTGTTGAGTATGTCGAGCGTGCACTCGAAGCCGTCTGCAAAGCCGGCTTCTTTCAGCAACGCGCGCGACTTGTCGGGGTCGTAGTCGTAAAGATTTTTCTCGCGATGTCCGAGCAGTCCCGGCGCGACGATGCCGGTCGCAGGCGCCGCAACACCGAAGTAGGCGGCGTCCAGCACCTGCTGCACGTCGACACCATGCTGGACGGCACGGCGCACCTTCTGATCGTCGAACGGCGGTGTCTCGAAGCTGATTCCCAACCAGACGTAGGCCAGCGACGGCTTGACCTCCAGCGTGCCGTCCTTGGGCGGGTCTTTCTTGTAGCGCGGAATCGAGCTCACCGAGATCCAGGTATAGTCGATCTCTCCGCCTTCGAAGCCCAGCTCGGCGGTTTTCTCGTCCTCGACCGGAAGGATGTGAATCTCCTCGAAGCCGCCCGGCTCGCCAGGCCAATCGGGATTGCGCTTCAGTACGGTGCGCTGCTTCGGCGTCCACTCAGTCAGGGTGTAGCGGCCGCACTGAGCCGGCATCTTGGCCTCGAAGCGCCCACCGGCCGCTTCGGTCGCCGCCTTGCAGACGATTCGCCCCGCGGTGAAAGGCATCGTGGTGGTCCAGAGCGGGACGAAGGGCTCCTTGAGGTGAATGACGCCCGAGAGTTTGTCCTTCACTTCGACACGATCGAGCGCTGCCCAGTCTCCTTTGTAAGGCGAATCCATGGCCGGATCGGCGATGCGCTCGTAGGAATACTTGACGTCTTCGACAGTCACCTCGCCGAAGCCGTTGCTCCACTTCAGTCCCTCGCGCAGCGTGAAGGCGATCGTCGTGTCGTCGATCTGCTCGATCTTCGAGGCACCGTCGAGCTCCCAGCCCCAGGTGTCACCGGCCTTGTTGCCGACAAGGCCAACCAGCACACTGCGGATGATGTCGCCTTCGGGAGCGGCCTTCTGAAACGCCGGGTCGAGAATCTGGATATCGGAATAGGAGCGGACCCGCAGCACCTTGCCGTCCGCCGAGATCGAGACTCTCGGATAGATCGCCGTTGCCGCGGCGAGGGCGGCGCCGCCGGCCAGCAGCTGGCGACGGCTTAACGCGAAGATATCGCTCATGATCCTGCTTCTCCCTGTTATCGTTGCGCGGTCGGGCCGATTGTTCTCTCGGCCGCTTGCCCCGCGCGACTAGACCCCATCGCGTTCGATCTTAGCACTCCACTCCGTCGAGAAAATACGGGTTCCTTGTTCGAAAGCGTCGACGGTCGCGGTGATGAGGAAATGATCCTTGGTAACCGTCATTCGCGTCGCGGTTTCGGCGCGCACCCTGAAGTTGCCACGGCCATAGGCCTTGGTCCAACTGGTTGTGCCCCAGGCGGAGCTCGGATCGTCAGAGCGGATCGCGTAGCGGCGCAGCGCCGTCACTTCGACTTCCCAATCGATATCGTCGAGCCGGCGCAGGCCGTCGTCGTCGTAGCGCTCGGCCACGATCTCGCCGGTCGCAAGATCCGTGGTGCGGCGCATAGCGCTGGAGCCGGCACGCAGCACGGTCTGGTGCAAGGGCTCGGCGCCTTCGGACTCGGCGAAAGGCGCGAGTGTCTCGTCCTCGGCACGCGGCGGGCGCAGCGGCAGCAAAAAGGCGCTCTCGCCGGTCACTATCTGCAGCGTCGCTTTTTCCGGTGCCGGCCAGACGATCGGCCAGTAGCTGGTGGAGAGCGCAACCCGCACCCGGCTGCCCGGCGCAAAGCGATGGCCGCAGTAGTTGAGCTTGACGGCGACACTGTACCGCCGGCCGGGCTCGAGCGGCTTCGGCGTCTCGTGGCCCTCGCGGTGGGTGAGATTCAGAAGGCCGTAGCTGACGCGCGTTGCCGCGCCGTCGGGCAAGACCTCGCTCAAGACCGCGGCGACGAAGGCGACCGGCCGGTCGGAGGCAAGCGCCAGCTCCGCGATCGGCGCGCCGAGAATCTCCAACGGCTCGGCGAGCGGTGCGCTGTCAAAGACCAGCGAGCCGCCGGCCTCATCGCGCTGATCGCCCGGCTGGTCGCGCCCGAGGCCGTAAGCGCACCACTTGCCGGCGGAGCCGCCCACGCTCTGCGGCGAACAGATCGAAAGGACTTCGCCGGTCCCGCCCCTGCCGTCTAGGTGGAGGACGTCAGCGGAGAGCGCAACGCGCTGCGGCACGATGCACGCGCTCGGCCAGCCGTCCTCGGCGACCCAGCGGCCCGGCCGCTCGGCATACCAGGTCGCCGGATGCACGCTATCCTGGATCCAGGCCCGCAGCCGCGGCTCCTCCATGATCCCGGTTTCCTTGTCCTTCAGCCACTTGTCCCACCAGCGCAGCGCTTCCTGGAGGAAACCGATGCGCGGGCCGGGGTTGGCGAAGTGGGGATACTTGTGAGCCCAGGGCCCGACCAGGCCCTTGCAGGGCACCTTCAGGTGCTCGAGCGTGCGGAAGATGGCGTTGGTGTAACCGTCGGCCCAGCCGCCGACCATGTAGACCGGGCATTCGATCGCCTCGTAGTCCTCGCACACTGAGCCGTGCTCGTAGAAGGCGTCGCGGCGCTGACGGCGGTGCCACTCCTCGATCCAAAGACCGGACTTCTCCAGGCGCTCCAACCAGAGCTCGCGCCAGCGCTCGCCGACCAGCGCCGGATCGGGCGGGGTGGCGTTGATCGCCAGCATGGTCGAGCCCCAGGAAAGCTTGTCGACCAGGAGGCAGCCGCCCATGAAGTGGATGTCGTCGGCGTAGCGGTCGTCGGTCGAGCAGAGCGAGATCACCGCCTTCAAGGCGGGCGGGCGGCGCGCCGCGACCTGCAAGCCGTTGAAGCCGCCCCAGGAGATGCCGATCATGCCGACCCGGCCGCTGCACCAGGGCTGGTCGGCGAGCCAGGCGATCACTTCCAGCGCGTCGTCCTGCTCCTGCTTGAGGTATTCGCCGAGCAGAACGCCGTCGGAATCGCCGCTGCCGCGCATGTCGACCCGGACGCCCGCGTAGCCGTGCCCGGCAAAATAGGGGTGGGTAAGCGCGTCGCGCTCCGCCGTGCCGTCGCGCTTGCGGTAGGGGAGATACTCGAGGATCGCCGGCACCGGATCGGCCTCGGCATCCTCGGGCAACCAGATGCGCGCGGCGAGCCTGGTGCCGTCCTTCAGCGGGATGAAGAGATTTTCGATTTCCTTCACCGCGCGCGGAAATCTGGTGACGAGCTTCATTGCGGCTGACCTACCCCTCGGCGTTTCTTCGATGCGAGCGGATCGCTCCGATCCTGTCCGCCCGCGGCCGACAATATGCCGCCGCTGCCGGGCACGCCAGACTGCCTCAGTCGTGTTCTCGCTGCGGTGCATCACAGGATCGTCACATGACAATGCGATCTGTCGCGCGTAGTCTTTCCGGATCACGACCGGTGATCGACGGGCCCCTGAACGACGACGGACGGGGTTGCCGCAAACGGGGCAAGACGACCGAGACCCCGAGCCCTCACCCGCCGCCGACCGACAGTTGCCGCAGGAACCGGAAATGACGCGCAGTCGAGCGCGCCCATGACGGCAACCCTGAACCATGGGAGGCGGAGATGGTCGCTTTCACGCTCAACGGCAACGCGGTTTCGGCCGAGGCCGAGCCTCAAACGCCCCTGCTGTGGGTGATACGGGATCACCTGAAACTGACCGGCACCAAGTACGGCTGCGGCGCGGGACTGTGCGGCGCCTGCACGGTGCAGATCGACGGCGTGGCGCAGCGCTCCTGCCAGCTGCAGGCCGCCGACATCGAGGGCGCGAGCATCGTTACCATCGAGGGCCTCTCGCCCGATTCCTCGCATCCGCTGCAGAAGGCCTGGATCGCCGAGCAGGTGCCGCAGTGCGGCTACTGCCAGTCGGGCCAGATCATGAAGGCGGCCGAGCTGCTGGCCGCCAACCCCAACCCGAGCCGCGCGGAGATCGTCGCCCACATGGATGGCAACATCTGCCGTTGCGGCACCTACAACCGGATCGTCGCCGCGATCCAGCGCGCGGCGCGGGAGGGCTGAGCCATGACCACGACACTTCTTTGCGGACCCGAAGTCACGCGGCGCGGCTTCCTCGCCGGCGCCGGCGGCCTCACCTTCGCCATCGCGCTCGGCGCCAACGGCGGCGGACTGATTCCGGCTGCAAGCGCCAACGCCGCCCCGGCCGAGCTTTCGGCCTGGGTGCGCATTGCGCCCGATGGCGCCATCACCGTCTACAGCCCGGGCGCCGAGATGGGCCAGGGCTCGCTCACCTCGCTGCCGCTGATCCTGGCCGAGGAGATGGATGCCGACTGGTCGCAGGTGAAGATCGAGTTCGCACCGTCGCTACCCGAGATCTACGGCTACGACGGCGGCCAGAGCATGGCGATCGTCGGTAGCCGGGCGGTGCAACGCTACTTCACCCAGCTTCGCCTTGCCGGCGCGCAGGTGCGCAAGGTTCTGCTGGAGAACGCGGCGGCCGAATGGGGCGTCGGAGCCTCAACGCTGAAGACCGAGCCGAGCCTGGTTGTCGATCCGGCCTCCGGCCGCAAGCTGACCTATGGCGAGATAGCCACTTTCGCCAAGATGCCGGCGAGCCTGCCGGCGGTGGCGGAAAGCGAGCTGAAGAAGAAGAGCGAATTCCGCCTCATCGGCCACTCGATGCCGCGTGCCGATATTCCGGCGAAGGTGAACGGCAGCGCCCAGTTCGCCATCGACGTGCAGCTGCCCAGCATGGTTTATGCCACCTCGCTCCATTCGCCGATCCAGAACGGCACGCCCGAACGCTGGAACGAGGCCGAGGTGAAGACGCTTCCCGGCGTCATAGCGACCGTCGCGGTCGAACACGGCGTGGCGGTGGTGGCCAAAAGCTTCGAGCAGGCGCTCGATGCGCGCCATGCCCTGAAGGTGGCGTGGAAAAAGGGCGCGGGGGCCGCGGGCTTCGATTCCGTGCCTGCCCTCGAGCGGCGATACCAGGAAATACACGACGATCCGGGCGCCGACTCCACGACCCTCGATTCCAAGGGCGACGCCAAGGCGGCCTTCGCGGCCGCGGCCAAGACCTACCAGCGGGAGTACCGCAGCGACTTCGGCTATCACGCGCAGATGGAGCCTTTGAACGCTGTGGCACGCATCGATGCCGTCGGCGGCGCGGTCGAGATCTGGGACGGCTCTCAGTCCCCGGACCGCGCCCGCGAGATGGTGGCGGAGGCGCTCGGCCTTGCGGTCGAGAAGGTGACCGTCCACCAGTGCTACATGGGCGGCGCCTTCGGTCGCCGCTCGCTCGGCGACTACACCGTCGAGGCGGCGCTGCTGGCCAAGGCGACCGGCCGGCCGGTGAAGCTGATCTGGACTCGGGAAGAGGACATCGCCTTCGGCATGTTCCGCCCGCAGTCCTTCCAATGCCTGCGGGGTGCCGTCGACGGCGACGGCAAGGTCGTCGGCTGGGCGCACTGCGTGGTCGGCGACGGCAAAAGGCTGCTCACGACCGGCGTCAAGATCCCATACTACGGAGTGCCGAATCAGCACATCGAGCTGCGCGGCATTTCGCACGGGCTGCGGCTCAAGCATTGGCGCGCGGTCGGCCATGTCTTCAACGTCTTCGCCATCGAGAGCTTCATCGACGAGATGGCGGCCGACGCCGGCATGGACCCCTTCGAGTTCCGTTACGAGCGCATGGCGATCGACGAGCGCGCGCGCAAGTGCTTCGAGACTGTGGCCGAGCTTTCCGACTGGACGGCCAAGCGCCTGGAGGGCCGCGCGCTCGGCGTCTCGATCACCGAGCGCTCGGGTTCGCTCGGCGCCGGCGTGGTCGAGATCTCGCTGGAGCGCGACAGCGGCAAGATCCGCGTTCACAAAGCCTGGCTCGCGGTCGACGGCGGATTGATCGTGCAGCCCGATGCGGCGAGAGCCAACATCGAGAGCGGCATCGTCCACGGGCTCTCGAGCGTGTTGCAGGAGCGGGTGACGGTGACCGGCGGCATGGTCGATCAGTCGAACTTCCACGACTACAGCGTGCTGCGGATGTCCGACACGCCCGAGGAGCTCCAGGTCGCCTTCGTCGAGCGCGACGCCAGGCCGACGGGCATCGGCGAGATCGGCAACCCCTTCGTCGGCGCGGCGGTGGCAAATGCCTTCTTCGCGCTGACCGGCAAGCGGCTGCGCCACATGCCCTTCACGCCCGAGCGTGTGCTGGAGGCCTTGGAGGCGTAACGCGCGCATATCGTTGGGCTTACAGAGGCCGCGGGGACAACCCGCTCTGAAGAGCGGTCTGCCACAACGCCTGCGACGCTGCTGGCCAGGCGCGCGGCCGTGCTGCTTTCTGCCCTGTTCGAACGCAGAAATTACGGTGCAGCGGGGCCGCGGGAAACTAGATCTCTGAAGATATCGCTGTTGCCGATCGCATCCCGTCAGAAGACTACTGTGCGCCCAGGGTGATGGTTTCCGGCGGCGAGTCGGCAAGATCGGAGTCGGGGATCGCCTCGATGATCGGCCAGTTGTGATTCGAGCCGCGAATATATCCGGCCGTGTCCTCATTCCAGAGGCTGTGAACCTTCCTGTTGATGTTCAGGTAGAGCTTGCCGTCGACGATCGACCGAGCCTCGGGATCGCCGTCGACCTTGCGGCCCTGCGCGGTGCCGTAGGCACAGAAGCCGCCGTACTGCGGCGCGTACTTCGCCGGGTCGGCACGGAAGGCGTCGCGATTGCCGGCGCTGGCGAAGCGGTACCTGGCGCCATCGTGCTCGGCGACGAACTCGTCCTTTCCTTCGGTCGGCTCGCCCTTCGTGAAGTAGGCGACGGCGTCGTAGCCATGGATCGCATAGCCATCGACGATGTTGACCTCTTCGGCCGCGAGCGCGCCCGCGGCGCCAAAGCCGAGCGTGGCCAAGCCAAGGCCGATGACGAGCGCGAGCGAACGCAGTGACGCTGCTGAATACGACATGGGCCCTGTTCCTCGTTGGCAGTTGCCGCCGGTTGCAAAAAATTGACCCGGCAAGGCGGTCCGGCCAACACACTTGTCCGTGACCTTTTCGTAAGTCCCGCGCGCACCAATCGCGCCAAAACGAAAGAGGTCGCGGGGTCGCGCCCGCGGCCTCCGCTCGTCCGCTCAAGCTTATGTCAAGCGCCGAAAGTCAGCGCGCCGGTCGGCAGGGGTTGCTGCAGGGCCTGCTGCAGCACCGTCCAGTGCATCACCTCGTCGGCGGCGAGCCGTCCCGCGACCTTGGCGAGGTCGCCGTTGTGGAAGCTCGGGATCACGCCAATGTAAGCGTTGGCAGCTCCGCCCTCCAGCTCCAGCGCCAGCTTCAGGACATCGCTTTGATTCTTCAGCTTGGCGGCGTCGAGCTGCTTGGCGTAGTCCGCCAGGCTGTCGGACTCGACCGGCTTGCCGCCGAGCTTCACGATGGTGGACGCCAGCGTGTCGCGGTGCGACTTGTGCTGGCTCTGGAACAGCACCGCGGTGCCGAGCACCGGCTTCTGCAGCAGTCCGCTCTCGGCGCCGAGCTGATAGGCGCCGATCGCCTGATGCTCGAGGCCGAGTGCGATGTTGAGGATCGAAACGTCCTCCTTGGTCATCATCGCACTGTCGGCCATCTGCTTGTCGCCGCCGGCCGCCATGGATTCGCAGCCGGCGAGCAACGCCACGGCCGAGGCCGAAAGGCTCGCCGTCCCGAGCCCCGAGAGGAAGCGCCGCCGCGAAGCGGTCATGAGGGGGGCGGGAAGCGATTGGCCGGCGATGGTCTTGAGAGTCAGCATCTGATAATCTCCCTGTTGCCGAATGCACCGCCAACGAACGCATCGGGCCACCTGGCCTCGCACGAAGGGCGGTATCGCCAGCAACTACGAAGAACAGCGCCGGTCCGGATGCAGCGTGCGACAGAAATGCCTAGACGGCGCTCGATCACGCCTCCGTGATGGCGGCGCCCGAGATGAAACTGCGCGGCGAGGACGAAGCGGCGCGCGAGCGCCTGGCCGGCCTGATCGCCGCAGTGGCGGCCGGCGACCGCCGCGCCTTCCGCCAGCTCTATCTGGAGACCAGCCCTCGCCTGCTCGGTGTCGCCATCGTCCTGCTGAAACGCCGCGATCTCGCCGAGGAAGTGCTGCAGGAGGCCTACCTCAGCCTGTGGCGCCGCGCCGCGACCTATCGCGCCGACCGTGGCAGCCCGCTCGCCTGGCTGGTTGCGATCCTGCGTTATCGGGCGATCGACCGCTTGCGCCAGCTCCAGGGCGAGCGGGCGACCGCCGAGCTCTCCCCCGAGGCTGCGGATAGCGCGCCCGGCCCCTTCGACTGGGCCGCCAACAGCGAGGAGGGGCGTCGGCTCCAGCGCTGCCTGGAGGAGCTGGAGCAGCGCCAGCGCGACAGCATCCTGCTCGCCTTCGTCGAGGGCCTGACCCACGAGGAGCTGGCCGAGCGCATCGGAGCGCCGCTCGGCACCGTAAAGTCCTGGATACGGCGCGGCTTGAGGCGCCTGAAGGATTGTCTCGGCTGATGGCGGACGAACTGGACGACATCGAGGCCTTGGCTGCCGGCTACGTGCTGGGCCAGCTCTCCGCCGAAGAACGGGCGGAAGCGGCGCGGCGTCTCGCCGGCGACGCCGACTTCGCGCGCCAGGTCACCGCCTGGGAAGAGCGCCTGAGCCCGCTCGCCGAGGCAGTCGAGCCGGTCGAGCCCTCGCCGGGCCTGTGGCAGAAGATCGAGGGAGCGCTGCCGGCCGAGCGCCGCACCGCCGCCCGGCCGCCGCTGCTGCAGCGCCTCGGCTTCTGGCGCTGGAGCGCCGGCTTGGCGAGTGCTGCCGCGGTGGCGCTTGCGGCGGTGCTGATCCTGCAGCCTGCCGCGCCGCCGCGGCGCTGGGTTGCCATGCTGGGCGAGGGCGGCAGTCAGCCCGCGCTGCTGGTGACCGTCGACCTGGAGCAGCGCAGCGTCACCATCCGCCCGGTCACCGACCGCGGCGCGGCAGCACTCCAGCCCCGGCGCGCACTGGAGCTCTGGTGGCTCGGCGAAGGCGGAGCGCCGCCGCGCTCGCTCGGCCTCGTCGACCCGCAGGTTACCCAATCGCTGGCGCTGCCGATCTCCGTCGAGGCGATTCGGCCGGGGGCGGCCTTCGCGATCAGCCTGGAGCCGGAAGGCGGCTCGCCGACCGGCCAGCCGACCGGGCCAGTGATCTTCCACGGCGCGCTGCTGGCGCTCGGCGGCGGCAGCTAGCGCAGGGACCCTCGGCGCGACGAATTGGTTCCGCTGCCGCCGGTGTTACTCCTGTTAGAGTAGCCTCTCGGGCGCGCTCACGGACTCTTTGCGGGATATCGCCATGACGCCAAGCGCGGCAAAATCCTTCGCCTTGGCCACAGTGCTGTTTGCCGCCGCAGCACAAACGCTCGCCGCACAGTCGGTACCCGTCGACCTCGAGCTGGTGCTGGCGGTCGACGTCTCCGGCTCGATGGACGAAGACGAGAAGGCGCTGCAGCGCAGCGGCTATGTCGCCGCGCTGCGTCACCCCGACGTCATCGACGCGATTCGCTCCGGTTATCTGGGCCGCATCGCCGTCACCTACGTGGAGTGGGCGGGACCGAGCTCCCAGGCGACTATCGTCCCTTGGCGTCTGGTCGACGGCGCCGAGGCGGCGGAAGCGCTGGCCAGCGAGCTCGAGAAGGCGCCGGGACCGCGAATTCGAGGCACCTCGATCTCGGGAGCGCTGCTCTACGCGGCGACCCGCTTCGACGACAGCGGCTTCGCGGGCGAGCGCAGGGTGATCGACATCTCCGGCGACGGACCGAACAACATGGGCCCGCCGGTCGAGCCGGTGCGCGAGGCGGTGCTGGCGCTCGACATCACAATCAACGGCTTGCCGGTGATCCTGAAGAACAACTGGGGCGGCGGGCTCTCCGGCGAGACCGGCCTCGACAGCTACTACCGCGACTGCGTGACCGGCGGCCCCGGCGCCTTCTTCATCGCAGTTCATGACCCCGATCAGTTCGCCGATGCGGTGCGCCGCAAGCTGGTGCTGGAAATCGCCGGACACAAGGCGGAGTTCCTGCCCGCCGCCCTGCCGGTCCAGCTTCGGCAAGTCGACTGTCTCGCCGGCGAGAAGTGGCGGCGACGTCTCTACGAGGACCGCTAGAGCGGTTGCCGCCGATAAGCGCCTGCCCTTGAAGGGCGGCGTCCGGCGCCTATTTTGCAATCCAGGTTCTGGAGCAGGAGCGCCCGCTTATGTCTTTCCTTTCCCGCCGCGCCGTCCTCCTTGCCACTCCCGCCCTGCTCCTTGCCATGCCCTTCGCCGGCGCAGAAGCGGCGCTGCCGGCAACGCCACGCGCAACCGAAGGCCCCTTCTATCCGACGAAACCTCCGGCCGACGACGACAGCGACCTGGTGCGCGTCGAGGGCGCAGTTCGCGAGGCCGGCGGCGAGATCCTGCATCTCGGCGGCCGCCTGCTCGATCGGAACGCCCGGCCGATCGCCGCTGCCAGGGTGGAAATCTGGCAATGCGACGCAAACGGCATCTACTTGCATCCGGGCGACCGGCGGCGCGGCGAACGTGACACCGCGTTCCAGGGCTTCGGCCACGCCCTAAGCGATGCCGAGGGGCGCTTTGGGTTTCGCACCATCGTGCCGGTTCCCTATAGCGGACGCACGCCGCATATCCATGTGAAGCTGTGGCGCAACGACCGCGCCGTGCTCACCACCCAGCTCTATCGCGCCGGCTTTCCCCAGAACGCGACCGACTTCCTGTTCCGGCGCCTGTCGCCCGAGGAGCAGGAGCGGGTATCCATGACGCTAGCTCCGCTGAGCGGTGCCGAGAGCCCGACCTTCGAAGCCGAGGTGCAGATCGTGCTGGCGAGCTGATAGAGCTATCGCTCCAGCATGACCGACACGGGTGAAGCGGCGATGAAGGGTTTGGAACCGCTGGCGGAGGGGGTGGGA
>JBOHKJ010000388.1:0-6932 GCA_050728975.1 Kiloniellales bacterium
GGCGTGGCGCGCGACGAGGTCGCGGGCCAGGGCGGCGAGGCTCGCCATCTGCGCCTTGGGAAAGGGCCGGTAGCCGAACGCGTGGCCGGGGTTCACCAGCTCGATGCCGAGCGAGCGGTCGTTGATGTTCGCCGCGCCCGCCCACTGCGCCTTGCCGGCATGCCAGGCGCGGCGCGCCTCGGGCACCAGGCGAGCCACCTGGCCTCCCTCGTCGATGCAGTAGTGCGCGCTGACCCTGGCCGCGGCCTCGCACATGCGGGCGAGCGCCGCCTCTGCGCTTTTCATGCCGGTGTAGTGGAGCAGCAGGATGTCGATCGCCTGGCCCTCGGGCCGGGCGTCGTGACTTGGCGAGGGCCGCTCGATGACGGACGCCGGCGGGGCGAGCGATTGCGAGGTCATGGCCGCGCGACCTTACACTCTTGTCGTCTCCGGCGCTGCAAGCCGTGGCCGGCGGACCTGGATGATGCCGACTCCCGCGACGGTCAGGAACCCGCCCATGACCAGCGCGAGCGTCACCGGCTCGCCCAGCAGCAGATGGCCCGACAGCACGCCGAACAGCGGCACCAGCAGGGTGAAGGGCATCGCCTGGTTCACCGAATAGCGGGCCAGCAGCCAGTACCAGCAGCCATAGCCGAAGATCACCGAGATCACGCCCTGATAGCCGACCGAGGCCCAGGCGCGCCAGTCGGCGCTGGCGAAGGCCGCCCACTGGCCGTCCTCGAGCAGCAGCGAGGCGAGCGCCAGCTGCGGTGTGGCCAGCACCGAGACCCAGGCGGTCAGCGTCAAGCCGCCGAGATGCGCGAGGCGCTTCACCTGGAAGTTCGAGATCGCCCAGACGAAGGAGGCGCCGATTACCGCCAGCAGCGCGAGATCCTGTCCCTGGAGGCGCGGCGAGCCGGCGATCACCACCACGCCGGCAAAGGCGATCGCCATCCCCAGCCCGCGGCGCCAGCCGAGCGGATCGTTGAGGAAGAGCGCCGAGATCAGCGCGGCGAAGGGCACCTGAAGCTGGACCGCGACCGAAGCGGTGGCGGCGTCGACGGTCTTGAGGCCCCAGAACAGCAGGCCGAAGTTCAGCAGGCCGAGGGTCACCGAGAGCGCGGCGATCTCGCCCCAATGCCGGTGCGGCCGCTTCACGAAGGGCAGCAACAGGACGCTGACCAGGGTGAGACGCGCGGCCATGTTGGCGAGCGGCGGCAGCTGCTCCAGCGCCGCCTTGGAGACGGCGAAGTTGAGGCCCCAGAGCGCCATGATGAGGAAGAACAGCGCGAGGTGCCAAGGCGCGATCTCGAGCAGCGCGCGCGCCGCCGGCGCGAGCGCGTCCGGCTGGCGCTCGGCATCCGTCGAAGATTGGGCGCTGCCCATGGCGGGCGCGCGGCGCGAGCCCGGCTTCACTTGGCGGTCGCGCGGGCGCGGCTGTCCAGCAGGTCGTAGGCCGCATTGATCCGCGCCAGCTTCTCGTTGGCGATGTCGACGAACTCCTGCGGCAGGCCCTGGGCCATGAGACGGTCGGGATGATTCTCCTTCACCAGCGTGCGGTAGGCCGCCTTGATCTCGGCCTGGCTGGCGCTCGGCGCGACGCCGAGAATGGCGTAGGGATTGCTGTCGGGCGCGGTGACGTTGGCGGCGCGCAGGCGCTGCCAGGTGGCGGGCGACAGGCCGAAGATGACGGCGACGCTCTCGAGATATTTCAGCTCGTCCTCGTTCACCGCGCCGTCGGCTCGGGCGATGTGGAACAGGCCGTCGATCAGCTCCTCCAGCACTGCCGGGTTGTGACGGAACAGGCGCGCCAGCTGACTGGCATAGGGCTCGAAGCCCTCCGCGTCGCGGCGCGCCCGGTCGAACAGCCGGCCGACGTTCGCCGCTTCGTGGGGCGGGATGTGGAAGACTTCCTTGAAGGCGGCGACCTCGTCGCGGGTCACCTGGCCATCGGCCTTGGCCATCTTGGCGCCGAGCACGATGACCCCGATGGTGAAGGCGATGCGCTTGGTCGCAGTGTCGACGTGGGGCGGCAGATCGCCTTCGGCGCCTTGCGGTTGCACGGCATCGGCCAGGCCGTCGCGCATCCTGTCGACCGCGTGGCCGGCCACCGCGCCGAGAATCGCGCCCAGCGGCCCGCCGAGCGCGAAGCCGGCCGCGCCGCCCAGTATCTTTCCCCAAATGCTCATGGATCCGCCGATTGCCGCTTGCTCGCGCTTATTCCACAGGCCGCCGCCCGGGATGACAAGGCCGGCGCGCCGCAGAACAGCCCTGCGTCGGCCGCCGATCCGTCACCGTGCGGGGGCGTCTGCGCTCAGCCGCTGGGTCCGACCCGTCCGATCCCCGGCAGGCGCAACGCCAGGTCGAGGGGGTCGATGCCGAAGCCGAGGCCCAGCAGGTTGACCTCCAAGCCTTCCACCCGGGCCGCCGTGACCCCCAGCAGGCCGAACAGCGAGAGCTGCCAGCCGCTGCCGCTCGGCGCCAGCGCGGTGAAGCGGCCCGGGCCCAGGAAATCCTTGCCGATCGCCGTCGCCGGAAGGTCGGCCCCGAGCTCCGGCAGCTGGCGCAGGATGCTGGCGGTGAAGGTGTTGGAGTTGGGTCCCGGCCAGGTGCGGTAGACATCCTTGTAGGGATAGGCGTCGACCGCGCGCTCCAGGCGGTCGATCAGCGCCTCGACGCCGTCGCCGCGCTTCTCCGCCAGAAGCTTCGGAACGGCGCCGAACCAGCGGCGGTCCGGCGCCTCTGTCCGGATCGCCACCGCCGGGCGGCCGTGCCAGACCTGCCAGCCGATTACCTGGTAGGTCGTGAAGCTGGCGGCATTCTCGCGCTTGGCGGCGATCCAGGTGTGGAGCGCAAAGGCGCCGCGCCACGAGAAGGCGCGGGCGCCGTAGACCTGGATGATCGCCTCCGGAGTCGTCGCCGGGTCTGGACCGATGCCGGCCGAATCCCGGCTAGCGGTGCGCCAGTCGCCGCCCACGTTGGCCTCCCCGCTGACCGCCGACACGAAGGGCCCGATGAGCAGCAAGGCCAGAACCATGGTCAGGCGCAGGGACCAGCGTCCGCAGGATGTCAGAACCGTCCAGGTCATGGGACAAGGGTATCGCCTTTGGCCATGGCAAGAATGAGGCGGCACGACTCTACGCGAGGGGGCGAGTTGAAAGCGACCGAGGAAAGGGCTTTGATCCCGCCGCGAGGGCCTGGACCCCCGGCGAGTCCGGCGAGCGGCAGCGGATGGCGGCGATGACGGCGGCGAGCGGCTGGCAGTTCTGGATCGACCGCGGCGGCACCTTCACCGACCTGGTGGGGCGGCGCCCGGACGGCTCGCTGGTCTCCCACAAGCTCCTGTCGGAAAATCCCGGGCTCTATGACGACGCGGCGGTGCACGGCATCCGCGAGCTGCTCGACCTCGAGCCCGGCGAGATCGTCCCGGCGGCCGAGATCGACGCGGTCAAGATGGGCACCACCGTCGCCACCAACGCGCTGCTCGAGCGCAAGGGCGACCGCACGCTGCTCCTGATCACCAAGGGCTTACGCGACGCGCTGCGCATCGCCTACCAGAACCGCCCGGCGATCTTCGCCCGCAGGATCGAGCTGCCCGAGCTGCTCTACGAGGAGGTCGCCGAAGTCGAGGAGCGGGTGACGGCCGAGGGCGAAGTCCTGGCCCCGCTCGACCTCGAGTCCGCCGAGCGCGCGCTGACCGCCGCCTACGAGCGCGGCATCCGCGCGGTCGCGATCGTGTTTCTGCACGGCTATCGCTTCACCGAGCACGAGCGCAAAGTGGCCGGGGCCGCGCGGCGCATCGGCTTCACCCAGGTCTCCGCCAGCCACGAGGTGACGCCGCTGATGAAGCTGGTGTCGCGCGGCGACACCACGGTGGTCGACGCCTATCTCTCGCCGATCTTGCGCCGCTACGTCGACCGGGTGGCGGGCGAGCTGGGCGACGTGCGCCTGCTCTTCATGCAGTCGAACGGCGGCTTGACCGACGCGCGGCGGTTCCAGGGCAAGGATTCGATTCTCTCCGGTCCCGCCGGCGGGATCGTCGGCGCGGTGCGCACCTCGGCGATGGCCGGCTTCGAGAAGATCATCACCTTCGACATGGGCGGCACCTCGACCGACGTCGCCCACTACGACGGCGCCTACGAGCGCACGCTGGAAACCCAGGTCGCGGGCGTGCGCATGCGCGCGCCGATGATGCAGATCCACACGGTCGCCGCCGGCGGCGGCTCGATCCTGCAGTTCGACGGCGCGCGCTTCCGGGTCGGTCCCGCTTCCGCCGGGGCCAATCCGGGGCCGGCCTGCTACCGGCGCGGCGGGCCGCTCGCGGTCACCGACGCCAACCTGCTGGTCGGCCGCATCCAGCCCGGCTTCTTTCCCAAGGTCTTCGGCCCGAAGGGCGACCAGCCGCTCGACGGCGCGGTGGTGCGCGAGAAGTTCGCCGCGCTGGCCGAGGAGATCGCGCGGGCGACCGGCGAGCGGAGGGCGCCGGAAGAAGTCGCCGAGGGCTTCCGCCGCATCGCGGTCGAGAACATGGCCAACGCCATCAAGAAGATCTCGACCCAGCGCGGCTACGACGTCACCGGCTACACGCTCTGCTGCTTCGGCGGCGCGGGCGGGCAGCACGCCTGCGAGATCGCCGACTCGCTCGGCATGAAGCGAATCTTCCTCCACCCGCTGGCCGGCGTGCTCTCGGCCTACGGCATGGGGCTCGCCGACCTGCGCGCGCTGCGCGAAAGGGCGGTCGAGCTGCTGCTGGAAGAGAAGGCGCTGCCGGACCTCGCGAAAGAGCTCGACGCGCTCGCCGACGAGGCCAGCAAGGAGCTCGAAGAGCAGGGCATCGCACGGAAGCAGGTCGAGCTGCTGCGCCGCGTGCTGCTGCGCTACCAGGGCACCGACTCTTCGATGACCGTCGACTTCGGCGACGTCGCGGCCTTGACCCGCGGCTTCGAGGAGGCGCACCGCCAGCGCTACGGCTTCGTGATGGAGGGCAGGCCGCTGATCGCCGAGGCGGTGGCGGTCGAGGCGGTCGGCGTCACCGGGCGCGTCGAGGACCCGGAGCTGACCTTCGAGAAACGCACGACGGCGCTCGAGCCGGCGGCGCGGGCCGAGACCTACATGGCCGGCAAATGGGCCGAGACGCCGGTCTACACCCGCGATCTGCTCAGGCCCGGCGACAGGCTCGACGGGCCGGCGGTCATCATCGAGCCGACTTCGACCACGGTGGTCGACCCCGGCTGGCAGGCGGAGCTGACCGAGCGCGACCATCTGGTGCTGACCCGCGTCAAGGCGCTGCCCAAGCGCGTCGCGGTCGGCACCGAGGTCGATCCGGTGATGCTGGAGATCTTCAACAACCTCTTCATGTCGATCGCCGAGCAGATGGGCTCGACGCTGGAGAACACCGCCTATTCGGTGAACATCAAGGAGCGGCTGGATTTCTCCTGCGCGCTGTTCGACCGCGAGGGCAACCTGATCGCCAACGCGCCGCACATGCCGGTGCATCTGGGCTCCATGTCGGACTCGATTCGCACCGTGATTCGCGAGCGCAAGGGCACGATCCGGCCGGGCGACGTCTTCGTGCTGAACGCGCCCTACAACGGCGGCACGCACCTGCCGGACATCACCGTCATCACGCCGGTCTTCGACGAGAAGCGGACGGAAATTCTCTTCTACGTCGCGAGCCGCGGCCACCACGCAGACGTCGGCGGCATTACGCCCGGCTCGATGCCGCCCGACAGCCGCACGGTGGAAGAGGAGGGCGTGCTGATCGACAACTTCGTGCTGGTCGAGCGCGGTCGCTTCCGCGAGAAGGAGTTGCGCGATCTGCTCGCCTCGGGCCGCTATCCGGTCCGCAATGCCGACCAGAACGTCGCCGACCTGAAGGCGCAGATCGCCGCCAACGAGAAGGGCGTGCAGGAGCTGCACAAGATGGTCGCCCACTTCGGCCTCGATGTGGTGCGGGCCTATATGGGCCACGTGCAGGACAACGCGGAAGAGCAGGTGCGCCGCGTGCTGGACGTGCTGAAGGACGGCAGCTTCGCCTACGAGCTCGACGGCGAGGGCGAAGCCGAGGGCGCGAAGATCGCGGTTGCGATCTCGATCGACAAAGAGGCGCGCCGCGCCCGGATCGACTTCACCGGGACGAGCGCGCAGCTCCCCAACAACTTCAACGCGCCTTCGTCGGTCTGCCGTGCGGCGGTGCTTTACGTTTTCCGCACGCTGGTCGACGACGACATCCCGATGAACGAGGGCTGCCTCAAGCCGCTCGACGTGGCGATACCCGACGGCTCGATGCTGAAGCCCGAGTATCCCGCCGCGGTGGTGGCCGGCAACGTCGAGACCAGCCAGGTCATCACCGACACGCTCTACGGCGCGCTCGGCGTGATGGCTGGCGCGCAGGGCACCATGAACAACTTCACCTACGGCAATGCGCGCTATCAGTACTACGAGACGATTTGCGGCGGCAGCGGCGCGGGGCCGGGCTTCGACGGCACCGACGCGGTGCACACCCACATGACCAACTCGCGCCTGACCGATCCCGAGGTGCTGGAGTGGCGCTTCCCGGTGCTGGTCGAGGACTTCCGCATCCGGCGCGGCTCGGGCGGCAAGGGCAAGCACAGTGGCGGCGACGGCGCGGTGCGCCGCATCCGTTTCCGCGAGCCCATGACCGCGGCGATTCTCTCCTGTCATCGCAAGGTGCCGCCCTTCGGCCTCGAAGGCGGCGAGCCCGGAGCGCTCGGCCGCAACTGGGTCGAGCGCACCGACGGCAGCCGCGTCGAGTTGCCCGGCACCGGCAAGATCGAGATGCAGGCGGGCGACGTCTTCGTCATCGAGACGCCCGGCGGCGGGGGATTCGGGTGTGAGAACTGATGTTAATGGAACTCGCGAGGGGTCGCATACATACGACTGTGATGCGGTGTTCCGGTCCAGCCCACTTCAAACAAAATAGCGAAATGAAG
>JBOHKJ010000389.1:0-13577 GCA_050728975.1 Kiloniellales bacterium
CGGAGATACCACTTACCGTGTGCTGACCTACGAGGTCGATGGCGAGTCCGCGCCGAAGCCCGCGGCCAACAACGATTCCGAGACCAGTGCCTTCGCGCGCCGCTGTTTTGGCGAGCTGTTGGCGCAACGCGACACCAAGACGGGGCAGTAATCGTGCCGCAACAAGCTCTCGCTCAGAAAACCGCCGGACAACGCGTGGTCATCGTCGACGACGACGATCTGTTCCGCGAGTCGCTCGGTCTCAATCTCGGCGAGGCCGGCTACGAGGTCCAGGACTTCGCCAGCGGCGAGGCTGCGCTGGATTATCTGCTCGGCGATGGCGCAGTCGACATCCTTCTGCTCGACTGGCGCATGCCGGGGCTCGACGGGCCGGGGGTCCTGCACAAGCTGCGCGAGGCGCGCATCGATACGCCGGTGATCTTCCTGACGCTGCTGAGCGACGAGATATACGAGGAAGCGGCGCTGAAGTGGGGTGCGGTCGACTTCATCGACAAGTCGCGCCGCCTGCCGATCATTCTGCAGCGCCTCAAGCTGATCACCGAGGGCGTCAAGCCGAGCGCCGGCGGTCCAGCCGCGGGCGGTGACCGGCCGTTCAGCCGCGGACCGCTGGAGCTGCGCCTTGGCATCAAGCGCGCCTATTGGGGCGGAGCGGAGCTGGATCTGACGCTGACCGAGTTCTCGATCGTGCAGCTCCTGGCTACCCGGAACAGCGGCGACGTCTCCTACCGACAGATTTACGACGTGGTACGCGGCAAGGACTTTCTGGCCGGTCATGGCCGTGAGGGCTATCGCGCCAACGTCCGATCTTTCATCAAGCGAATTCGCAAGAAGTTCCGCGACGTCGACGGCAACTTCGACCATATCGATAACTATCCAGGATTCGGTTACCGCTGGCGTGACCAGGCCGGCGGCGGAGGCGCGGCCGCCGACGAGGACGACGACGAACGATGACGGCGACCCCGGCCGACGGACTGGTCGAGCCGGCGGCCCAGGCGGCGCCGCGGCGCCTGATCGACCGGCGGCCCCTGCGCTCGCTGGTCAGCAAGCTGATTCTCCTGCTGGTTGTATTCCTCGCCGTCCCGATCATCATCTACGCCCAGTTTCGTCAGGCCGACCTGGAAAAGCGTAATCTGCTGCTGCAGAGCGCGCGCGAGCAGGGGCGGCTAGTCGCCGAGGGACTGCGGCCGATCCTGCAGCGGCCGGATCCCTCGCCGCTGGCGATCCTCAACGAGGAGGCGAAACGCTTCGCCACTCCGGAGCTCGGCATCAAGGTGCTCTATCGCCCGGCCGGCGACATCGGCACCGACACCTTCTATTTCGTCGCCTCGGTGCCCGAGCTGCCCGCCGCCGAGCTGGCCGCCGAGCGCGACCGCTTAATCGAGCGAGGGGTGCTGGCGAAGCTGGCCGAAAGCTGCTGGTTCGAGTTGCCGGTGGCGGTCCGCTACGACCACCCGAGCGGCGGCGCGGTGCTGCTGTCCTCGATCACCGGCATCACCACGCCGGCCGGCTGCTGGGCGGTCATCACCACCCATGCTGCCGGCGAGTTCCTGGGTTCCGTCAGCAATCGTCCCTATTGGCAAAGCATCGAAGTCCAGACCGCAGCGACCATCTACGTCTCTCTGGTCGCGGTGACGCTCGGTCTCTTCCTCTCGATCTGGCGCGGGCTCGCCGGCTTTCAGGAGCTGGCGCGCTCGATCCGCCGCGGTCGTGCCAAGGGCGCGAGCTTCGTGCGGCAGAACCGGGTCCCCGAGCTGGCCGGCGTCGCCGAGGAGTTCGATCACATGACCTCGGCGCTCGGTGAATCGGCGCAGTCGATCCGGCTCGCCGCCGAAGACAATGCCCATGCCTTCAAGACCCCGATCGCCATCATCCGGCAGTCGGTAGAGCCGCTGAAGCGCATCGTTCCGCAGGACAATCCCCGTGGCCAGCGCGCGCTGGCAGTGCTCGACAATGCGCTCGACCGGCTCGACGACTTGGTGGCGAGCGCACGACGTCTCGACCAGACCACAGCCGAGCTGCTCGATCCGCCGATGGGCGAGGTCGATCTCTCGCATCTGGCCGAGCGCCTGCTGCAGGCCTATGCCAATGGCCTGGCAGAGCGCGGCATCTACCTGCGCAGCCAGATCCAGCCGAAGATCGTGGTGAGCGCGGGCCCCGATCTGCTCGAGACGATATTCGAGAACGCCATCGACAATGCGCTCGAGGTAGCGCCGAGGGCGAGCGAGATCCTGGTCGAGGTGCGGCGCGAGGACAAGCGGGCGCTGCTCGCGGTCCACGACCGTGGTCCCGGCGTTCCCCCGGATCAGCTGGATCGGATTTTCGAGCGCTACGTCTCGATCCGGACGCCCGGTCAGGGCCCCGGCGCGAAGGACGGCCCAGCGGCGGCCTCGAGGAATTCGGGCGAGGCGAGCGCCCATATGGGAATCGGCCTGTGGATCGTGCGCCGCAATCTGCGGGCCATCGGCGGCTCGGTCTATGCCGAGAATCGCGAAGGCGGCGGCTTCAGCCTGATGATGCACCTTCCGGTCGCCCGCTGAGCAGGTCGGGACGCGGCGCCCCTTGAGTCTCTGCATTGCCCACAAAAAAACTGCCCCGCGCAGGGGCACGGGGCAGAGTTCGGCGAGCAGCCCAACGCAGGGCCGGGGTAGGTAAACCGCCCCTGACCGCTATGGCTCGGGACGATACCAATGACCGCTGGTGCGGGCGGCGGCCATCGGACCTGGGGCAAACCTAGCCGCTCGCCTGTGGTCTTGGTGTGGCCTTGCTGTGATATCAGTGCCACAGCAAAGCGTTTTTTCGGCGGGGGCAGGAGTCGCCGATAAGCCCGTGGGCTGCCGGATCATTAATCGGCCTGCCGGATCATTAATCGGCCTGCCGGATCGTTAATCGAGGTTTTACCCTGGCGCCCTATACCGGACCGGGTAGCGGCTTTCCGCCGCTTGCGAGAGGGCGTTCCGGTCTCACGAAGGAGTAACGATGTCGGCCGCCGCCAAGAGCACCTATGCGGCTGCGGCGCCGGCGGTGAGCATTCCGCTTCGCCTGCGCTTGAAGGCCTGGTGGTACGGCTACGATCTCCAGCTTCGGCGCAAGACGCTCGAGATCGAGACGAACGCAAAAAAGCATGGCGTCCGCTACAGCCGGCCCGCCGAGCGTTGGGAATCGAGCCGCCTCAAGCTGGTCCAAGCGGTCTGGGGGGACGGCTTCTCTTCGCCCGGCGGCTCCGAATATCTTCTCGAGCTGGTCAAGCCGTTCGGCCTCGACAAGACGATGTCGCTGCTCGACCTGGGCGCGGGGCTCGGCGGCCCGGACCGCCTGATGGCTCAGAATTTCGGCGTCTGGGTCACCGGGCTGGAGCAGGACCATAATCTCGCCGCGGCCGGCATGGGCCTCTCGACCAAGGCCGGCCTCGGCAAGAAGGCGCCGATCCAGCCCTACGATCCGGAAGCGATCGAATTCAAGCCCAAGAGCTATGACTGCGTGTTCTCCAAGGAGGCCTTCTTCACCATCAAGGCCAAGGAGCGCCTCATCAAGCTGGTCGAACACGCCTTGAAGGACCGCGGCCAGTTCCTCTTTACCGACTACGTGCTGGGCGAGAAGGGCAAGACTCCGACGGTCGAAGCCTGGATGAAGAAGGAGCCGCTGACTCCCGACCTCTGGGAGCTCGAGCGCTATGTGGCACTGCTGCGCGATCTCAAGCTGGACATACGCATCACCGAGGACATCACCACGCCCCACAAGGACCTGATCGTCAAGGGCTGGGCCGACTACATGGCCCAGGTCCAGACCGCCGGCCTCGACCACGAGTTGCTGGGCGCGCTGGTTGACGAGGCTGAGATCTGGGCCCGCCGGGTCAAAATGCTCGACAGCGGCGGCCTCAAGGTGTGCCGCGTCCATGTCTTGAAGAAGACCAGCGACAAGATGCTGTCCGACTGGTAGCCGGGGCCGCGCGCTTCGGTCGAGCCTGCCGAGAATATCGGCAGCGATCTCCCACTTGCCGTTATTCCTCTGCCGATTCCGGAAAGCGGCCGCGCGTTTCCTGTAAGAAACTTTACAAAATCTGACAGCCCTCCTAAGCTGCCTCGGTCGCGCGACCCTGGCATGGAGGCGGATCGAAGCCCGTGGTGTCCGAAGCGCCGCCAGCCCTGGAAGGCCCGGAAGGGCTGCGTCTCACGCCGCGCCAGGAGACGATCATCCGGCACGTCCGCGACAAGGGCTTCGCCTCCATCGAGTCGATGGCCGAGAGCTTCGGCGTATCCGCCCAGACCATCCGCCGGGAGATCATCCGCCTCAGCGAGCGAAACCTGCTGCAGCGCTATCACGGCGGGGCCGGGCTGCCTGCCGGACGGGAAAGCCTGGCCTACAGCAATCGCCGGGTTCGAAATTCCGAAGCGAAGCGACGGCTGGCGGAGACCCTCGCCCGGGAGATTCCCAACGGCGCCAGCCTGTTTCTGGATATCGGAACCACGGTGGAGGCGGTGGCGCGGGCTCTGGTCAGGCACAGCGGCCTGCGCGTCATCACGGTTCATATCCTGGTCGCCGCCCTGCTCTGCGAGCACACCGACTTCGAGATCATCCTGGCCGGAGGCCTGGTGCGAAATCGCGATCGCGCCGTCACCGGCGAGGAGACGAGCGAGTTTCTGCGCCGGTTCCGGGTCAACTTCGGCATCTTCAGCGCCGGCGCCGTCGACGCCGACGGCCAGGTCCTGGACTACGACTACCGCGACGTTCAGGTGTCGCGGATCGCGATGGAGATCTCGCGCAAGCGCTTCCTCGCCGTCGACGGCAACAAGTTCGGCGCGGACGCCATGGTCCGGATCGCGGACCTGTCCGAGATCGACGCCGTCTTCTCGGATGCGGCTCCGCCGCCGGCGATCGCCGAGCGGATTGCCCGGCAGGGAACTCGTCTGGTCCTGTCGCCGGATGCGCCGGACGCGCGCAGCGCGGCCCGGGCGTGAGGCGCGCGCCATGACCGCGATCGAATTGAACAACGTCAGCAAGAAATGGGGCCCTGTCGCCGCCGTCAAGGATCTGAGCTTCGCCGTCGACGAGGGGAGCTTCCTGGTGCTGCTCGGCCCATCGGGGTGCGGCAAGTCGACGACGCTGCGCATGATCGCCGGTCTGGAGGCGAGCGATGGCGGCGCGATCTCCATCGGCGGCCAGGACGTCACGCACAGGCCGCCCTCGAAGCGCGGCGTTTCCATGGTCTTTCAGTCCTACGCGCTGTTCCCGCACCTGAGCGTCGAGGAGAACATCCTGTTCGGGCTGAATGTCCGCAAGGTGGCGCGCGCGGAACGCCGGCGCCGGCTGGAGGAGGTGGCGGCGATGGTCGGCCTCTCCCATCTGCTCGCGCGCAAGCCGGCCCAGCTTTCGGGCGGCCAGCGGCAGCGGGTCGCGCTCGCGCGGGCCATCGTATCGCACAACCCGATCTGCCTGATGGACGAGCCTCTCTCGAACCTGGACGCCAAGCTGCGCCACGAGATGCGGATCGAAATTCGCGCCCTGCAGAAGCGCTTGGGCATGACCGTCGTCTATGTGACCCACGACCAGGCCGAGGCCATGAGCATGGCGGACCGGGTTGTCCTGATGCGCGAGGGGAACATCGATCAGATCGGCGCGCCGGACGACCTCTACAACACGCCCGCCACGATGTTCGGCGCCAGTTTCATCGGCACGCCGCCGATGAACCTCCTGAAGACGCGCAGGAGCGCCGAGGGAACGGCGATCGCCGGCGCCGAAGCGCATAGACTGCTCGCGGAGAGCGCCAGGAACATCGTCGTCGGCGTCCGGCCGGAGCACATTTCGCTCGCCGAATCGGGCGGCGTGCCGGCAACGCTTGCAGCCTCCGACTATCTGGGGGCGGACACCGTCGTCGCCGCCCGAATCGCCGATCAGGAAGTCCTGGTGCGGGTTGCCGGCCATGCCACGGTGAATGCCGGAGAAAGCGTTCATCTGGTCTGGGAGAGCGACAAGATGCATCTGTTCGACGCCGACACAGGGGATCGCGTCGAAGACGCCGAGTTGCCGGGGCCGGCGGCCGCGGAGAAACGCACCCGCCACGCCGCCGACGGCTGAGCGGTGGATGGGACGTGCCGAGAAAGTGACGATTAACGGGAGGAGGAAGCGATGAACTGCACGATTAGGACCGCCTTCGCGCGATTGGCCGTTGCTGCGGCTCTGCTGATTGCGCCATTCGGTAGCGCGATGGCTATCGAGCTTACCATGTACTACCCCGTAGCGGTCGGTGGCCCCCTGACCAAGGTGGTCGACGGGCTGGTCGCGGATTTCGAGGAGGAGAATCCCGACATCAAGGTCAATGCGATTTACGCCGGCAATTACAACGACGCGCGCGTCAAGGCGCTGGCGGCCTTGAAGAGCGGCGAGCCGGCGGAGCTTTCGGTGATGTTCGCGATCGACATCTACGAGCTGATCGAGCAGGACGCGATCGTCGCGTTCGACGATCTGGTCAAGACCGACGAGGACCGCGCCTGGCTGGACAGCTTCTATCCGGCCTTGATGGAGAACGGGCGCACCGCGGGCAAGACCTGGGGCATTCCGTTCCAGCGCTCCACCATCGTGATGTACTACAACAAGGACGCTTTTCGGGACGCCGGCCTCGACCCCGACCGTCCGCCGGCGAGCTGGGACGAGCTGGTCTCCATGGGCCAGAAGCTGACCAAGAAGCAAGGCGGTCAGGTCGAGCGCTGGGGCGTCATGATCCCCTCTACCGGCTATCCCTATTGGATGTTCGGCGCGCTCGCCATGGAGAACGGCCAAGTGCTGATGAACGATGCCGGCAACGAGACCTATTTCGATGCGCCGGCGACCGTGGAAGCCCTGGAGTACTGGCGCGATCTGGGCCAGGAGCATGGCGTCATGCCCAGCGGCACCATCGAATGGGGAACCTTGCGGCAGAACTTCCTCGAGGAGAAGGCCGCGATCATGTGGCATTCCACGGGCAATCTGACTGCCGTCAAGGACAATGCCAAATTCGATTTCGGCGTTGCGATGCTGCCGGCCAACGAGCGCCGGGGCACGCCGACCGGCGGCGGGAACTTCTACATCTTCAAGCAGAGCACGGACGAAGAGAAACAGGCTGCGCTCAAGCTGATCAAGTTCCTGACCCAGCCGGAACAGACCGCCGAATGGAGCATCAAGACCGGCTACATCGGCACCCGCCCGGACGCTTACGAGACGGCGGCTCTCAAGAACTATGTCGCCGAGTTTCCGCCGGCGGCTGTCGCGCGCGACCAGCTGGAGTTCGCCACGGCGGAGTTGTCGACCTATCAGACCGGCCGTGTGCGCAAGCTGCTGGACGACGCGATCCAAGCCGCACTGACCGGCTCGGCGTCGCCGAAAGAGGCTTTGGGGGCAGCGCAGGCCGAGGCCGATCGCCTGTTGAAGGGCTATCGCTAGAGCGGATCGCGATCGAGTGGAACCGGATCGCTATTCCGATCGGATCTGCTCCGGAGCCGTGCGTGACCGGCCCGCATTCGGGCAGCCAGGTTCGGCTGCCCCGGAGCGGGCCGGCTCCGCCGCCATGAGGTCGCCGCTGCTGTGAGCCGGGTCCGGTCGCTCACGCCGCATGTCTACGGTTGGCTGCTGCTCACCCCGGCGGCGATTCTCTTGATCGCCTTCACCCACTACCCGGCGGTCGCCACGCTCGTTCAAAGCGTGTTCTCGAAAGGAAGCGCGATCCGCCCCAGTCGATTCGTCGGGCTGGACAACTACCGCCTGCTTCTCGAGGACCCGGTGTTCTGGAAGGTGCTCTGGAACAACGCCCTCTTCGCCGTCGGAACGATACCGACCAGCATCGCGCTGGCGATCCTGATGGCGGTGTGGGTCAATGGCCGCCTTCCGGCGCGGGCCCTCGTCAGGCTGGCGTTCTTCACGCCGACGATTTTGCCGATGGTTGCGGTGGCGAACATCTGGCTGTTCTTCTACACGCCCGGCATCGGCCTGATCGATCAGATCACCGGTCTTTTCGGCATTGCCAGCCACAACTGGCTCGGCGATCCCGGCACCGTCCTGTGGTGCATCGTGGTCATGACGATCTGGAAGGAAGCCGGGTTCTTCATGATCTTCTACCTGGCTGCGCTGCAATCCCTGCCGCCCGAGCTGGAGGAGGCCGGGCGCCTGGAAGGCGCCAGCCGCTGGTATTACTTCCGCCGGGTGGCGTTCCCGTTACTGATGCCGACCACGCTGTTCGTGACGATCAATGCCGTCATCAATTCCTTCAAGCTGGTCGATCAGCTCTTCATCCTGACCAAGGGGGGGCCGAACAACGCCAGCTCGCTGCTGCTCTATTACATCTACGAGGTCGCCTTCAGTTTCCTGGACATTCCCTATGCCGCGACCTTGACGGTGGTCCTGCTGATCGCGCTCGGGATCATCGCGGTCGGGCAGTTCGTCATCCTGGACAAGAGGATCCACTACAGATGATGGCCGGCGGTCAGCGCGATCTCGGCCGATGGATCGAGATTGCCGGCGCCTGGCTGCTGGCGGCGCTTTGGATCTCGCCGCTGCTCTATGCCTTCTGGAGCGCGTTTCACCCCGCGGCCTACGCGACGACCTTCGATCTCCTGGCGCCTCTGACCCTGGATAATTTCCAGCTCGCCTGGAGCCGGGCGCCCTTCGCGCGCTACTTCCTGAACACGGTTCTCCTCGTGTCGCTGGTTCTCGCCGCGCAGTTCGTGCTCTGCACGCTCGCCGCCTTTGCTTTCGCCCGCTTCGAGTTCTGGGGCCGCGATGTAGCCTTCGCCCTGGTTCTTGTGCAACTGATGATCATGCCGGAGATCCTGATCGTCGAGAACTACGGCACCATGAGCAAGCTGGGCCTGGTCGACACGATCCTGAGCATCGGCTTGCCGTACATGGCGAGCGCCTTCGGAATCTTCCTGTTGCGCCAGACCTTCAAGACGATTCCGAAAGAGCTCGACGAGGCGGCGAGGGTCGAAGGCTGCGGCATGATGCAGATTCTTCTCAAGGTCTACGTTCCGCTCGCCCGCCCGACCTATCTCGCCTACGGCCTGGTGTCGGTCAGCTACCACTGGAACAACTTCCTCTGGCCCTTGATCGTCACCAATTCCGTCAGCACGCGGCCGCTCACCGTCGGTCTGGCGATCTTTGGCGCGCCCGAGTCGGGGGTCAACTGGTCGATCATCACTGCCGCCACGCTGCTTGCGGTTGCGCCCTTGCTGGTCGCCTTTCTGCTCTTTCAGCGCCAGTTCGTGCAGTCCTTCATGCACGCCGGAATCAAATGATCGAAGTGCTGTCCTGGAACATCCAGTGCGGGCTGGGCGTCGACGGCCGCCACGACCTGGTGCGGATCGCCGGGACGGTCCGTGCTCTCGGTGACCCGGACGTCATCTGCCTGCAGGAGGTCTGCCGCTTCATGCCGGCCCTGGACGGAGAGGGAGCCGACCAGGTGGCGGCTTTGGCGCGGCTCTTTCCCTCCTACGAGGCGCTTTTCGGTCCCGGCCTCGAATGGCGGCCCGCTCCCGCCGGCGACTACCGGCAGATCGGCAACCTGATCCTCTCGCGCCTGCCGGTCGAGAGCGTGAGCCGCCACGTCCTGCCGCGCCCGGCTCACCAGGGAGTGAAGCACATGCAGCGCCAGGCGCTGGAGGTAACGCTTCGCGTCGGAGAAAGCTCCTTTCGCGTGATGACCACGCATCTGGAGTTTCACTCCGAGCGCCAGAGGCGGGCCCAGGTCGAACGGTTGCGCGTGCTTCAGAGGGAGGCTCTGGACAATCATGCAGCACCGCCGCTCCCGGTCGCCGAGGGCCCCTACGCGCAGCTTCCGCGACCGGCGGACTGCGTCCTCTGCGGCGACTTCAACCTGGTGGTGGACGACGAGGAATACCGGTTGATGCTGGCCGAAGACGGCGGAGCGGGCCCCTTGTTCCGCGATGCCTGGACGCTCGCGCGGGGCGATGAGCCGCACCAACCGACCTGCGGCCTGTTCGATCGCGAGCAGTGGCCCCAGGGGCCGCATTGCCGGGATTTCTTCTTCGTGACCCCCGGGCTTGCCCCGGCGCTCGCCGCCTTCGCGGTCGATGTCGCGACCGCCGCCTCGGATCACCAGCCGCTCTCGCTACGCCTGGACATCGCCTGACGCGCCGGGTGGCAGGGGTTTCGGGAGCCGGGGCGGGGCGGCGGAGGGCCGTGGCAATAGAGAAATGACCATGAGCCGGCGACTCGGACGGTCGATACCCACCACCCTTGCCTTGAAATGGGCGTCCCAGGTCCGCGATATAGAGCGGGCCAGGAAGCTCGCGAAGGAGCTGTGATGAGCAAGGTCGAGCTTCGCCGTTTCGATCCGGCGGAATTTCTCGATAGCGATGAGGCGGTCGCCGAGTACCTGACCGCGGCGCTCGAAACCGACGATCCCGCCTTCGTCGCGGATGCTCTCGGCGTTGTAGCGCGCACAACGGGCATGAGCGAGGTGGCGAAGGCCGCCGGGCTCGGCCGCGAGAGCCTGTATAAGGCGTTGAGCGCGGATGGCAACCCGGAGGTCGCGACGGTGCTGAAGGTCGTGAAGGCGCTGGGGCTGCAGCTGGCCGCGCGGGCGTGAGGCAGCTACCGCCCCTGGTGCAACCATTCCAAGCAGGCATAGGCGATCGCTTTCGGGCCCTAGGCCCGCTTGACAGGCACCGCCCAAATCCCTAGTTTGCCGGGCCTTCCGGGGGCCCTTGGGGCCATTTGAGGCCGCCCGAGACCAGGAAACCGAAGAGATGAAGGTCGTCAGCTCGCTCAAGACCGCCAAGACGCGCGACAAGAACTGTCGCCTGGTGCGCCGCAAGGGGCGGATCTACATCATCAACAAGAAGAACCCGCGCTTTAAGGCGCGCCAGGGCTAGCTGGCTCCGGCAAAGGCCCCGGGCTGTCGTCGTCCGCCCCGGGGCTCCCGATCTCAATATCTGCCTCCAAAGCCGCCCGAGCTTTGGCGCGCGGTTGACCTGACTGCGCCCGGCGCCAAGAATCCCGGGCCAACCCGCGGAGCTTAAGGCGAGGGCGAGCCAGCCATGCGCATGCCGGAACCCGATGCCGCCACGATCGCCCGTCGGGCCGAGATCGCCCGCGACCTGAGGGCGCTGGTCCCCGGCGAGGGCGTGATCGAGGAGGCGGTCGCGCTCAAGGTCTACGAGAGCGACGGCCTCACCGCCTATCGTCAGCCGCCACTGCTTGCGGTGCTGGCGGAGACCACCGATCAGGTGAGCGCGGTGCTGGCCTACTGCCACAAAAAGGGGCTGAAGGTGGTGCCGCGCGGCTCCGGCACTTCGCTGTCGGGCGGCGCGCTGCCGCTCGCCGACGGCATCCTGCTGGGGCTCGGCAAGCTCAGCCGCATCCTGGAGGTCGACTTTGCCAACCGCTGCGCGGTGGTGCAGCCGGGCGTCACCAACCTGGCCATCACCCAGGCGGTGGAGAGCGAGGGCTTCTACTACGCACCGGATCCCTCGAGCCAGATCGCCTGCTCGATCGGCGGCAACGTCGCCGAGAATTCGGGCGGCGTGCACTGCCTGAAGTACGGCCTCACCACCAACAACATCCTCGGCCTCGAGCTGGTGCTGATCGACGGCACCATTCTGCGCATCGGCGGCAAGCACCTCGACGCCGAGGGCTACGACTACCTCGGCCTGCTGACCGGCTCGGAAGGGCTGCTCGCCGTTGTCACCGAAGTGACGGTGCGGCTGCTGAAGAAGCCGGAGACCGCGCGTGCGCTGCTGGCCGGCTTTCCGAGCAACGAGCAGGCCGGGGCCTGCGTTGCCGCCATTATCGGCGCCGGCATCGTGCCGGCCGGCATGGAGATGATGGACAAGCCGGCGATCGCCGCCGCCGAGGCCTTCGTCGAAGCCGGCTATCCGCTCGACGTCGAAGCCTTGCTGATCGTCGAACTCGACGGGCTCCCGGTCGAAGTCGACCATCTGCTGGAGCAGGTGAGCGGAATCGCGCGCGCCAACGGCGCGGTGACCTTGCGCGCCAGCGAGAGCGAGGCCGAGCGCGAGCTTTTCTGGGCCGGGCGCAAGGCGGCCTTTCCGGCGGTCGGCCGCATCTCGCCCGACTACTACTGCATGGACGGCACCATTCCCCGCCACCGGCTGCCGCTGGTGCTGACCCGCATGCGTGCGCTCTCGGAGCGCTACGGCCTGCGTGTCGCCAACGTGTTCCACGCCGGCGACGGCAATCTCCATCCGCTGATCCTCTATGACGCCAACAATCCCGGCGAGCTGGAGCGCGCCGAGGAGTTCGGCGCCGAGATCCTGAAGCTCTGCGTCGAGGTCGGCGGTGTCTTGACCGGCGAGCACGGGGTCGGCGTCGAGAAGCGCGATCTCATGCCGGCGATGTTCGACGAGACCGATTTGAAGCAGCAGCAGCGCGTCAAATGCGCCTTCGATCCGGAAGCGCTGCTCAATCCCGGCAAGGTCTTCCCGGAGCTGCATCGCTGCGCCGAGCTGGGCCGCGTCCACGTTCACAAGGGCGCAATGCCGTTTCCCGACATTCCGCGTTTCTGAGGCCGGTCGCGTTCCGATGGGAGAAATCTTCAGGCCGGCGAACGAAGCGGAGGTGGCCGAGGCGATCGCCTGGGCGCTCGCCGAGGAGCAGCCGCTCGAAGTGCTCGGCCGCGGCAGCAAGCGCGGCCTGGGCCGGCCCCTGCAGACGGCACCCGGACTCGGGCTGGGTCGGCTCGAGTTGATAGGCTTGACCGGTATCACGCTCTACGAGCCCGAGGAGCTGGTGCTTTCGGCCAGGGCCGGAACTCCGCTCGCCGAGATCGAAGCCGCGCTCGCCGAGAAGCGCCAGGCGCTCGCCTTCGAGCCGCCGGACCTGGGGCCGCTCCTGGGCGGCAAGGCGGGCCAGGGCAGCCTGGGCGGCGCGATGGCCTGCAATCTCGCTGGCCCGCGCCGCTTCAAGGCGGGTGCCGCGCGCGACCACCTGCTGGGCTTCCGCGCCATATCGGGGCGCGGCGAGGCCTTCAAGTCCGGCGGCCGGGTGGTCAAGAACGTGACCGGCTACGATCTTTCGAAGCTGATGGCCGGCTCCCATGGCACGCTGGCGGCGCTGACCGAAGTCACCGTCAAGGTGCTCCCGGCGGCGGAGGCGGAAGCGACCTTGGCTCTGCGCGGACTCGACGATATGCGCGCGCTCGCCGCCATGACCACGGCTCTGGTTTCGCCGCTCGACCCCTCCGGCGCCGCCCACCTGCCGGCCGCGGCCGCGGCCAAGCTGACGGTCGATGGCCTGTCCGGCAGCGGCGCGCTGACCGCGCTGCGCCTCGAAGGGCCTCAGCCCTCGGTGGCGGCGCGGGCCGAGGCGCTGACCGGGCTGCTCGGCAAGCTCGGCACCGCGACCAGGCTGGAGGCGGCAGCCTCGCGGGCCCTTTGGCAGGCGGTGCGCGACGTGCATCCCTTCGTCGGCGCCAAGGAGGCGCAGGTCTGGCGCGTCTCGCTGCCGCCCCAGGCGGCGGTCGCCTTCGCCGCGACGCTGTCGCGGCTCGCCGTGCTGGGCTACTTTTACGATTGGGGCGGCGGGCTCGTCTGGCTGGCCTTGCCGGCGGCCGAGCGCGACGCCCACCAGCG
>JBOHKJ010000390.1:0-7950 GCA_050728975.1 Kiloniellales bacterium
CCCAGGCCGGCAGCGCGCGCGCCAGCAGCAGCGCCTCGTCGCCAACCTCGGCGGCCAAATGCTTCTCGGGATCGACCCGCAGCGGCCCGGCGGCGCTGCCGCCATAGCCACGCGCGAGGGCGGCGACTGCAACGCCGCGCTGCTGCAGGAGGGCCCCGAGCGCCAGCACCAGCGGCGTCTTGCCGGCGCCGCCGACCACCAGATTGCCGATGCAGACGACGGCGAGGCCCGGAACTTTCTCGGGCCTGGCCCAGCGCCACTCCAGCGCCCCGGCGCAGCGCCACAGCGCCGCGGCGGGCTCCAAGAGGCGCGGCAGCGCGCCGTCGCGGGCCCAGAAGTCAGGCGCGCGCACGGCCGGCCTCTTTCCTGCTCCCGGCCGGCGCCGGCGCCACCGGCGCGTGACCGAGACGGGTATCGAGCTCGGCGGTGAGCGCGTTGAGGCGCGCCTCCAGCTCCTGGCGCAGCCGCTCCAGCTCCTCTTCCTCGGCCGCGGGCGGAACGATCAACGGCGCTCCGGCCTTGATGACACCGCGCCCGAAGGGCAGCGGCAGGCAGAAGCGGTCCCAAGAGCCCAGCTGCAGGCGCCGGCTGATGCTGGCGGCCGCCGGCACCAGCGGCACTTCGCTGAGCTGGGCCGCCTTGAGCGCGCCCGGCTTGGCGCGCATGCGCGGGCCGCGCGGGCCGTCCGGGGTGATGCAGACGATATTGGCCGGCTCGCAGAGCAGGCCGGTCATGCCGCGCAGCGCCTGCGCGCCGCCGCGGCTGCTGGAGCCCTCGATGCCGCCGACCTCGAGCTGCGCCATCGCGCGCGCGATCAGCAAGCCGTCTCGATGTCCGGAGACCAGGATGCTGATCTTGAAGCCCGGCGGGCGCAGCGGGGTGAAGAGCGCGAGCCGCGAATGCCAGAAGCAGCCGACGAAGGACCTGCGCGCCGCGATCAGCGCCTCCACTTCAGGCGGCAGCTCGACGCTCCAGCGGTTGGTGACCTCGATCAGGCGCAGGTAAAGGCCGATCAGCACCGCGAGCAGGCCTTGAACGGGAGCCGCGTTCAGGATTCGGCGGCCGAGGCGCAAGGACTTCACGCCCGGGCACGCGTGTCGTCGGCCGCCTTCGCCCCGCTGCCCGTCTCCTCCCCGCCCTCGCTTTCTATTGCGAACTGCAGGGCATAGAGCCGCGCGTAGGCACCGTCGCGGGCCAGCAGGTCCAGGTGACGGCCGTGCTCGATCACCCGCCCCTCGTCGAGCACGTAGATGAGATCGGCTTCGACCACGGTCGAGAGGCGGTGCGCGATCACCAGCGTGGTGCGGCCGGTCATCAGGCTGGCGAGCGCCTCCTGCACCTGGCGCTCGGTTTCGCTGTCGAGCGAGGAGGTTGCCTCGTCGAGCAGCAGGATCGGCGCAGTCTTGAGGAGCGCGCGGGCGATCGCGATGCGCTGGCGCTGACCGCCGGAGAGCGCGGCGCCGCGCGGGCCGACGGGCGTATCGTAACCCTGCGGCAGCGCTGCGACGAAGTCGTGGGCATCGGCGCTCCGCGCCGCTTCTTCAACCTCCGCGTCGCTGGCATCGCGCAGACCATAGGCGATGTTGGCGCGCACCGTGTCGTCGAACAGCAGGATCTCCTGGCTCACCAGCGCGATCTTGGAGCGCAAACTCTCGAGCGTGACCTCGCGCAGATCCTGTCCGTCGATGGCGATCTTCCCGGCGGTGACGTCGTAGAAGCGTGGGATCAGGTTCATCACTGTCGACTTGCCGGCGCCCGAGGGGCCGACCAGCGCCACAGTCTTGCCGGCGGGAATCGTAAGCTCGACCCCATGCAATGCCGGCGTTGCGCCGTCGTAGGTGAAATCGACGCCCTCGAAATGGATCTCGCCGCCGGTCACCCGGAGCGGTCGCGCTTCGGCGCGGTCGTTGATCGCCGGCTCTATATCCATCAGGGCGAAGACGCGCTGCGCCGCGGCCAACCCTTCCTGCAGGGTGGCGTTGAGCTTGGTAAGACGCTTCACCGGCTCGTAGGCCAGCAGCAGCGCGGTCACGAAGGCGAAGAAGGAACCGGGGTCCTTGGCGCCGCTGATCACCTGCTGGCCGCCGTAGAGCAGCACCGCCACCACCGCGAAGCCGCCTAGCAACTCCATCACCGGATGCAGCACCGAGCGAATCCGCACCGCCTTCTGGATGAGCCGGAACAGGCGCTCGATCTCGGCTCTGGCGCGCGCGGCCTCGTAGCCTTCCATCGCGTAGGCCTTGATCTGGCGGATGCCCTGGAAGGATTCGTCCAGCAGCGTCGTCAGGCGGCCGACCTGAGCCTGGGTCGAGCCGGCCACCTTGCGGACCCGGCGGCCGACCTTGATCATCGGCAGGATCGCCGAGGGAAAGGCGACGAAGGCGATGGTCGCCAGCAGCCAGTCCTCGTAGAACATCACGCCGAGCAGCAGGATCGCGGTCAGCATGTCCTTGCCGAAGCCGGTCAGCGTGTTCACCACCGAATGGCGCAGCAGGTTGATGTCGCTGACGAAGCGCGCGACCAGCTGGCCGGGCGCGGTGCGATTGAAAAACGCCAGGTCGGCGCCGATCAGTCGCTTGAAGAGCTTGGCCTGCATCTCGGCCACCACGCGCTGGCCGACCAGCGACATGAAGATCGACTCGCCGTAGGTGGCGAAGCCCTTGAGCGCGAAGACCGCGATCACCGCGAGCGCGATCGGCCACAGCAGCGTGGCGTCGCGATTGACGAAGACCTCGTTGATGATCGGCTTGATCAGCTGGGTGAAGGCCGCGGTCGCCGAGGCCACCACCACCATGCAGGCAACGGCTCCCAGCAGGCGCCAGATCTGCGGGCGAATCTGCTCGCGCAGCAGGCGGCCGACCAGCACCGAGGTCGGAAGGCGCGGGTCACCGATCAGCGGATCTCGTGTCGCAGGTCCTGCCATTGCCGCTATGCCCCGGCCGCAGCCGTCGCAGACGGCCCAAGCCCAGCCTCAGATCTAGCCAAGGAAGGGATCATTGGTCCCGCTTCTACTCCGGACCAGGGCCAAAATCCAATCGCGCGCCCAGCGCAGCCCGTCTCGCGCCGGCCTCGACAGCAGACGCGGCAGGCGACCCGTGAGCCGGTAGCCGAGCCGGCGCAGGCCCTGGACCCAGGATGGATCGCGGCGGATCTGCTCGTAGTCGAGGCCGATCCACTCCTGCCAGCGGCTGGTAAAGGAGGCGGCAATCCCCGCACCCGGGCCGTCATAGTCGGGCGGCGGGCCGGCAATGTCGTAGCCCTCCTCGAAGGAGGCGGGACGTGCGTCGTAACGCAGCAGATACTCGAAGTCGATAAGCTTGGGCCGGCCGCCGGCGTCGTAGACCAACGAGCCGGGATTGCCGTCGAGATGGGCATAGCCGGCCCGGTATAGCTCTTCCAGCGCGCCAAGCGCCGCCCGGGCGTGGGCGACCGGAAGGAGGCGGAGGCCGTTGAGAGAGGGCAGCGGGAGCGCGCGATAGAGCGGCAGCTCGACGAAATCCTCCCCGCCGGCGAGCGCCGGATCGACTGCCGCCAGACGTCCGCCCAGCTCGCGGCGTGCCGACAGCTCGCGCGCCAGATAGCCGGCGAAGCCGGGCTTGGCGGTTTTGCGGACACGCGGCCCCGCGGGGCCGTCGACAAGCTCCAGCGCGGCCCGCAGCCCGACGCTCCCAGCCAACAGCCGACCTTGCGGCCGGGTCGCGAAGCGCTCGCAGGCCTGGCGCGCTTCGGCGAGCAGGCGCGCGCCCTCGGGTAGCAGCGCTTCGGCGAGGCGGGCGGCCGTCTCAGCGTTGCGCGTTACCAGCAGACGTGCGCCCGTCGCGCGCGCAAGACTGCGCCTCAGGCGGCGCTGCGCGCGTTCGAGACGCGCGTTATCGAGGCCGCGATAGCGAACCGCCAGGCGCTTGGCGGGGCGCTGCGGCAGCGCATCGAGTGCCAGCGCATAGGCAAAGCCGCAGGCCGCGAGCGCGCCGAGCTCGGCGGCGGCGTGGGCCGACGATCCCGGCTCGCGGCGGCCGGAGGCGAGCAGCGCAAAGCCGAAGCCCGGCAGCGCCGCGGCGAGCGCGCTCGGACTCGGAGGCGTTGCGCCGTGCCCTGGCTGCAGCAGGAACAGTGCAAGCCCGCGCGGTCCGGTCCGGCCGGCGGCCACAGGCGACGGCTCCGCTGAAAGAGCCCTTTGGAGTCGCGTCACGCCGCGGCGCTCGCTTTTTCGCCCGCTGCCAGAGCTGCGATCCGCTCGGCGACGTCGCGACGCAGCGCCTCGACCCGCTCCGGCAAGGCGAGCTCGCAATACTCCCAGGCCTCCTCGGTGGTGTCGCTGGAGTGAATGAAATTGGCGCGCTCGCGCTCCGGACGGCGCGCGTTGTGACGCTCGCGAATCGTCTCCTTCACCAGCAGTCGCGCGTTGTCGTTGGTGCGATAGCACTTGCGCTCGGCCTTCGAGAACTCGAGCGGCGCGGGATCCAGCAGCAAAAGGAACACCGCCGGAAGGCCGCCGTCGGCCGGAAAAGGGCCCTGACTCCAGTTGCCGCCGCGGGTCTGGGCCGCCACCAGCTTGCGGCGCGTAACGGGAATCTCGGCCTGGGCCAGAACTTCGAAGCCGACGGCGCGGAAATCGGCGACCACTTGGTCGACGATTCCCCAGGCGAGCGCGGCCTCGCGCAGCACCACCGCGCCCACCCGATAGGGAAGCGCACTGCGCTGCTCGGCGAAGTAGCGGCGCTCGAGCCAGCCGTTATCGGCGGCGAGACGATTCAGCATGTCGCGCGGCGGACGCCAGCCCTCGGCCGCCAGCAGGCGGTCGAGGCCGTCGAGGCTGAGCTCCAGCTCGATGGCGAGCGCGCTCGCGAGCCGTGCGAGCCCGCGCCGATATTTCGAGCCGCCGCTCTCCGGCGCCGCCGCGCTTTCTGGCAGGCCGGACTTGGCGCCCTTCTGATAGGCTGCATGATAGGCGAGCGACAGCAGCGCGTCCTTGGGCGCCGGGACTCGCGACCCGGCCGGGCCATCGACCGCACGCGACAGCACCGCCTCGGCCAGGACCGGCGGAAAATAGGCCGACTGTCCGGCGCCGGCGTTCTCGACGCCGGTAACGCTGTAGACGTCGATCGGCCGGGTGCCGACGCGCTCGCGCAGCAGCTTGCGCAAGGTCTCGGCGTCCTTGTCCGCGACCAGCAGATCGAGATCCTCGGCCTTTGGCAGATCGGGGAGGGTCTCGAACCAGCGCAGCACGACATAGTCGATCCCGCGCTCGCGCAGCTCGGCGAAGAGGCCAGCGAAACCGATCAGCGGCGAAAGGTACTCGCGCGCGCCGGGCAGGCGGCGGTCGGCGACCGCGAAGGCGAGCCAGCGCCGCGCGCCCGCCTGGGCCGGCGGCAGGATACCGAGCGGCTTCAAGCGACGATGGAAGGCGACCTTCAGATAGCAGAGCAAGGCACGCGCGGTCGTCATGACGGGTCCGAGCGGAACCAGGACCGCCCGCGCGCCGCGGAAGTTGCGCGACGACCAGAGCTGGGCCGTCGCCGTGCCGTCGAGGACCAGGAGATCGGCGTTGGTATCGCGGACCGTGAAGTCGCTCTCCAGCCGGATCGCGGCCAGCTCGCCGGCCGCGGCGGGATCGCGCATGACTGCGAGACGGTCGCGCGCCGGCAGGCCGCGCAACAGCGCGACAGCGTCCCCGGCCGTGGGATCGACCAGCACGGCGAGCGGACGTTCGGGCAGGACGGCAGCGAGCGCGCGGGCCGCCCCGCCGCCGCCGAGCGCCGCCGCCAGCACGCCGCTTTCCTGTCTTGCTCCGGCCTCGTTCATGGCCGGCCAGTCTAGAGCAGATCGAGGTCAGGCGGAATCGCCCCACCCGGAACCGCCGGGAGGCGAGTCATCGACCCGGTGAATCTGCTCCACTCATTAAGTTTAGAGCGGCAGGCCCGGCCTCAGGGCAGCTCGCGGGCGTAGCTCTCGAGCGGCGGAATCGTCTCGATCAGCTCCTGCTCCTGGAGAAACGCGGCGAAGCGGCGGTAGCGGCCCCGGTCGAGCGCGGCGGGCCTGAGCGCGAAGCGCGGCAGGGTGTCGCGCCAGGCACGACGATTGAGCTCGTCGTCCAGCTCCGGCTTGTAGCTGCGGAACAGATCCCAGCTCTCCTCCGGATGATTGATGAGAAAGGTGACGCCGCGCTCCAGGGCGCGCAGCACCTTGGGCAGGCGCGGATCGTCGAGCTTCTTGCTGTTGGCGACCAGCACCAGCTCGTCGTAGACCGGCACGCCCTCCTCTTCCAGATAGAAGGCGCGACCTTCATGGCCGAGGATCTCGAGCTGGTTGAGCTCGAAGTTGCGATAGGCGCCGATCACCGCGTCGACCTGGCCCGACAGCAAGGCGGGCGAGAGCGAAAAGTTGACGTTGACCAGCGTGACGTCGTCGAGCGTCAGGCCATGACGCTCCAGCATCGCGCGCAGCAGCGCGTCCTCGAAGCCGCCGACCGAATAGCCGACGCGGCGCCCTTTCAAATCCGCGATCGACTTCACCGGCCCTTCCTCCAGCACTAGGAGCGTGTTGAGCGGCGTGGCGATCAAGGTCGCGATGCGGGTCAGCGGCAGGCCTTGAGCCGCCTGCAGATGGAGCTGCGGCTGATAGGTGAGCGCCAGCTCCGCCTTGCCGGCGGCGACCAGCTTCGGCGGATCGTTGGGATCGGCCGGCTCGATCAGCGTTACCTCGAGGCCCTGTTCGGCGAAGTAGCCCTTCTGCAGGGCGACCACGATGGGCGCGTGATCGGGATTGAGGAACCAGTCGAGCAGCAGGGTGATCGGCTCGGCGCGCGTCGGAAGCGCCGCGCCGGACAGCGACAGCAGCAACATCGCGGCCGAGAGGCGCCGCAACTGTGCGAGTAGACTCGAAGCGATGGCGTTCATGGATCGGGACCTCCTTGAGCCCAGGAAGCGAGGCTGGAGATCCGGGAAAGCGCGAAAAAGGCGGGCGGCCCGTGTCTGGGCCGGGTCCATTTCCTGCGCCGGCATTACCCGGATCAGGTTCGAAGGGTCACCGCCTCCGGCGGTATCTCAGCCCCGGGTCGTTTGGGGCCCCCCTAGGAGCGCGCGAATGATCGGCACCGGACGCGCCGGCTGTCAAGACTTCGCCAGCGCGCTCCGCCTGTGCTAGGAGTGGCGCCGCGAAGGCAAGATTATGCGGCTATGGCACATTTTCTGGATTTCGAGAAACCGATCGCCGAGCTCGAAGGCAAGATCGAAGAGCTCCGGCATCTGACCGACAGCGGCGCGATCAATATCGCCGAGGAGGTCGCCAAGCTGCAGGTCAAGGTCGACCGCCTGCTGAAGCAGACCTACGCCAAGCTGACGCCCTGGCAGAAGACCCAGGTCGCGCGTCATCCCGAGCGGCCGCATTTCTCCGACTACCTCGCCGGCCTGATCGAGGACTTCGTGCCGCTCGCCGGCGACCGTCTCTATGGCGAGGACCGGGCGATCGTCGGCGGCATCGGCCGCTTCCGCGGCTACTCGCTGTTGCTGCTGGGCCAGGAGAAGGGCGCCGACACCCAGGCCCGGGTGCAACACAATTTCGGTATGGCGCGGCCCGAGGGCTATCGCAAGGCCCAGCGCCTGATGCAGCTCGCCGAGCGCCACCGACTCCCGGTGGTCACGCTGGTGGATACGGCCGGCGCTTATCCCGGTATCGGCGCCGAGGAGCGCGGTCAGTCCGAGGCCATCGCGCGCAGCATCGAGATCTCGCTCTCGCTCAAGGTGGCGACGATCGCGATCGTGATCGGCGAAGGTGGCTCGGGCGGCGCCATTGCGCTCGCCGCCGCCAACCGCGTGCTGATGCTGGAGCACGCGATCTACAGCGTGATCTCGCCGGAAGGTGCGGCCACCATCCTGTGGCGGGATTCGACCCGCGCCAAGGATGCGGCGAGCTCCATGCGCATCACCGCACAGGACCTGAAGAAGCTCGGCA
>JBOHKJ010000391.1:0-8126 GCA_050728975.1 Kiloniellales bacterium
AAGAGAACTTCCGAACCGAACCACACTAGATTCATAGACTTGCTAGTGTCCTTCGAATCCGAAGCTCGCTACGGAGCGTGCCGCGAAATCGAGCGAACTTCGGATTCGGGACACTAGGCTGCGGGGCGCACTGGCACCCCGGCCGCCGCCAGCGCCGCCTTGGCCTGGGCCAGCGAATAGGTCCCGAAGTGGAAGATCGAGGCGGCGAGCAGCGCGCTGGCGTGACCCTCGCGGGCGCCGGCCACCAGATGATCGAGCGTGCCGACCCCGCCCGAGGCGATCACCGGCACGCCGACTCCATCGGCGACGGCGCGAATCAATTCGAGGTCGTAGCCGGCCTTGGTGCCGTCGCGGTCCATCGAAGTCAGCAGGATCTCGCCGGCGCCGAGCGCCGACAGGCGTCTCGCCCAGGCGACCGGGTCGAGCCCGGTGGGCGTTCGTCCGCCGTGGGTAAAGACCTCGAATCCGCCGGGCTTGCGCTTGGCGTCGATCGCCACCACCACGCACTGGCTGCCGAACTTCTCCGCCGCACGCCGCACTAGCTCCGGATCGGAGACTGCGGCGGTGTTGATCGAAACCTTGTCGGCGCCGGCTAGCAGCAGCTTGCGGATATCCTCCACCTCGCGCACGCCGCCGCCGACGGTGAGCGGCATGAAGCAGGCCTCTGCGGTGCGCTGCACGCAGTCGAGCAGGATGTCGCGCTTCTCGTGGCTCGCCGTGATGTCGAGGAAGCAGAGCTCGTCGGCGCCGGCGGCATCGTAGACCCTGGCCTGCTCGACCGGATCGCCGGCATCGCGCAGCGCAACGAAATTGACGCCCTTGACGACGCGCCCGTCCTTGACGTCGAGGCAGGGAATGACGCGCACCGTCAGCATCGGCCGCTCTATGCCTTGCGCTTCGCGCGCGCAACCAGCTCCAGCGCCGCCTTGGCGTCGATCCGTCCGTCGTAAAGCGAGCGCCCGCAGACGACCCCGGCGACACCCGGCCTGGGCGCCGCCAGCAACACCGCGATCTCGTCTAGTTTTGCCAGGCCGCCGGAAGCGATCACCGGCAGCCTGGTCTCGCGCGCCAGCTCCATCGTGCCGTAGAGGTCGAGGCCTTCGAGCGCGCCGTCGCGATCGATGTTGGTGTAGATCACCGCGGCGACACCGGCGTCCTCGAAACGCTTGGCGAGCGTCGTGGCCTTGACGACGCTGGTCTCGGCCCAACCCTCGACCGCAACCCGGCCGCTACGCGCATCGATGCCGACCACGATCTTGTTGGAAAACTTCGCGCAGGCCTCGCGCACTAGCGCCGGATTCTTGACCGCCGCGGTGCCGAGGATGACGCGGGCGACACCGGCGGCGAGCCAACTCTCGACGGCCGCGAGATCGCGGATCCCGCCGCCCAGCTGTACCGGAAGCCTGGTCGCGTTCAAGATCGCATCCACCGCGGCGCGATTCATGGTCTTGCCGGCGAAGGCGCCGTCGAGGTCGATCAGATGCAGCCATTCGAAACCGGCTTCGGCGAAGAGCTTCGCCTGCGCCGCCGGGTCTTCGTTGAAGACCGTGGCGCTCTCCATCTTGCCGCGCAGCAGGCGCACCGCGCGCCCGTCCTTCAGGTCGATCGCCGGAAAGAGGATCATGGCTGCAGCGCGCTCATACGCTGCCGTCTTGCTGGTCGAGCAGCTTGTAGTAGTAGCGACCGGACACCCAGCCACCCTTCACCCAGGCATAGTTCGGGTGTGTCGCCCAATGGACGAAGCCGAGCTGATCGTAGAGCCGGATCGCGTGGGCCTGGGTCTCGCGCAGGTCGAGGTTCAGCACCTTCAGGCCCTCGGCGCGCGCGGCCGCGATCACCGCCTCGATGGTCATCGCGCCGAGCCCATAGCCGCGCGCCCAGGGGGCCAGGAAGAAGGTGGTCAAGGTTCCCGTCATGGCCTGGGCTTCGTTGTTGCGGAGCGGATGGGCCAGCTGCGCCGAGCCGCCGATCACGCCGTCGAGCCGGGCGGCGAAAAGCTCGCGCTCCGGCACCAGCAGCACGCCGCGCCAGAAGCTCTCCATGACGTTGCGCGGCGGCGGTGTCAGCCAGCCGAAGCCGCCCCCCTCGTGGATCGCCGCCTCGGCGGCATCGCAGAGATCGTGGAGATCCGAGCCGGCGAAGTCCCGCAGCCGCTCGACTACCAGCGATGCGCCGATCTCCTTGTCCTCGGGCGCACCGGCCCCGGGTTGGTCGCTCATGGCCGCCACCTGAGGAAATTGGCGAGCAGCTTCAGGCCGGCGACCTGACTCTTCTCGGGATGGAACTGCGTGCCGGCGAGGTTGGCGCGCCCGACCGCCGCCGCGATTGGGCCGCCGTAGTCTGCGGTCGCCAACAGGACCGAAGGGTCGCCGGTCTGAAGATGATAGGAGTGCACGAAGTAGAAATACGGCCGCGCTTCCAGTCCGGCGAAGAGGGGGTGCGTCGCCTGGCGGATGTCGAGCGCATTCCAGCCGATCTGCGGCACCTTGAGCGCGCGCTCCTTCGGCTGCAGCGCGATCACCGTGCCGGAGATCCAGTCGAACCCCGGCGTCTCCTCATGCTCGCGCCCGACGGTCGCCATCAACTGCATGCCCACGCAGATGCCCAGAAACGGCCGCGCGCGACGGATCACCGCCTCGTCCAACGCCTCGATCATTCCGGGCAGCGCGGAGAGGCCGCGCCGGCAGTCGGCGAAGGCGCCGACTCCCGGCAGCACCACGCGCTCGGCACGCGCGACCACCGCGGCGTCGCTGGTCACCGTCACCGGCATGCCGAGACCGGACTCGGCGGCCGCGCGCTCCAGGGCCTTGGCGGCCGAGCGCAGGTTGCCCGAGCCGTAGTCGACGACTGCAGTGGTCATGCTGTCCGGTCGCTCGCGCTCGCCAGAGCCGATCGTGATCGGGAGCGCCTCACAGCCTGCCCTTGGTCGAGGGAACCGCGCCGCCGAGGCGCGGATCGAGCTCGACCGCCTGGCGCAGCGCGCGCGCCAGTCCCTTGAAGCAGGATTCGATGATGTGGTGGCTGTTCTCGCCGTAGAGGTTCTCGACATGGAGCGTAAGGCCAGCGTTCTGGGCAAAGGCCTGGAACCACTCCTTGAAGAGCTCGCAGTCCATCTCGCCCAGCTTGTCGCGCCGAAAGTCGACCTTCCAGATGAGATAGGGCCGGTTGGAGGCGTCGAGCGCCACCCGGCTCATGGTTTCGTCCATCGGGATGACGGCCGCGCCGTAGCGCCGGATGCCACCGCGCTCGCCGAGCGCCTTGGCGACCGCCTGGCCCAGCACGATGCCGCTGTCCTCGGTGGTGTGGTGGAAGTCTATGTGGAGATCGCCTTTTGCCTTGAGCGTGATGTCGATCAGGCTGTGGCGCGCCAGCTGCTCCAGCATGTGATCGAGGAAGCCGATCCCGGTCTCGATGTCGTAGGCGCCGCTGCCGTCGAGATCAACGGTCGCGACGATTTCGGTCTCCTTGGTCTTGCGCTCGATTTTGGCCTTGCGCATGGCTCCTCCGCCGGCACCTCCCCAAGCCGCGGTCTCGCCGCGGGGGGCACCCAAAATTGCTGATCGATCCTGCTCGGGAACGGAACGGCGCCCTTTTACCAGGAAGGGCCGGGCGCTGCCAGCCTGCCGGCGGTGCTCCGCCGTCCGCATGACCGCCATGCGGAGCCGACGATCCGGCTTGACCCCGGACGACCCCTCGCCCATTTGTGAGCCCATGCCCGCAGAGACTCCTCCGGCCTGGCACGGCACCACCATCCTCTCGGTCCGCAAGGGCAAGCGCGTGGTGATCGCCGGCGACGGCCAGGTCACCTTCGGCCAGACCGTGGTCAAGGCCAATGCCAAGAAAGTGCGCCGGCTCGGCAAGGGCGACGTAATCGCCGGCTTTGCCGGGGCGACTGCCGATGCCTTCGCGCTCTTCGAGCGGCTGGAGGCCAAGCTCGAATCCCATCCCGGACAGCTGGCGCGCGCCTGCGTCGAGCTGGCCAAGGACTGGCGCACCGACCGCTATCTGCGGCGTCTCGAGGCCATGATGGCGGTCGCCGACGCCGGCAGCTCGCTGGTGCTGACCGGAACCGGCGACGTGCTGGAGCCGGAAGACGGCCTGATCGGCATCGGCTCCGGCGGCGCCTTCGCCCTCTCGGCGGCGCGCGCGTTGATCGACATCGACGGCCTCGACGCCGAGGCGATCGCCCGCAAGGCGATGGATATCGCCGCACGGGTGTGCATCTACACCAACGACCAGGTGGTTCTCGAAAGTCTGGACGCGAAATGACGCCGCTCTCCCCCCTTGCTCACAAGAGCGAAGCAACCGAAGCGGTCGCCTTCTCGCCGCGCGAGATCGTCTCCGAGCTCGACCGTTTCATCGTCGGCCAGAAGGACGCCAAGCGCGCGGTCGCCATCGCGTTGCGCAACCGCTGGCGCCGCCTGCAGCTCGAGCCCGAGCTGCGCGAGGAGGTTCTGCCGAAGAACATCCTGATGATCGGTCCGACCGGCGTCGGCAAGACCGAGATCGCGCGCCGTCTCGCCAAGTTGGCGCAAGCGCCGTTCCTCAAGGTCGAAGCGACCAAGTTCACCGAAGTCGGCTATGTCGGCCGCGACGTCGAGCAGATCGTACGCGATCTGGTCGAGATCGCGCTCACCATGACGCGCGAGCGCCTGCGGCAAGAGGTCAAGGCGCGCGCCGAGCTGGCCGCCGAGGAGCGGCTGATCGACGCGCTGGTCGGCGAGCAGGCAAGCGGCGACACCCGCGCCAAGTTCCGCCGCATGCTGCGCAACGGCGAGCTCGACAATCGCGAGATCGAGATCGAGCTGGCCGATACCGGCGGGTTGCAGCTACCGACCATGGACGTGCCGGGCATGCCGGGCGCCTCGGTCGGCATGATCAACCTGAACGAGATGCTGGGAAAAGCCTTCGGCGGCCGCTCCAAGCGGCGCAAGAAATCCGTCGCCGACGCGATGGCGATCCTGATCAACGAAGAGGGCGACAAGCTGCTCGACCAGGAAACGCTCACCGCTCAAGCGATCTCCTCGGTCGAGCAGAACGGCATCGTGTTCCTCGACGAGATCGACAAGATCACCGCGCGCAGCGAGCGCATCGGCGCCGACGTCAGCCGCGAGGGCGTGCAGCGCGACCTGCTGCCGTTGATCGAGGGTACGACGGTCGCGACCAAGCACGGCTCGGTCAAGACCGATCACATACTTTTCATCGCGTCCGGCGCCTTTCACCTCGCCAAGCCGTCCGACCTGCTGCCGGAACTGCAGGGCCGCCTGCCGATCAGGGTCGAGCTTTCGGCGCTGAGTCGCGACGACATGAAACGCATTCTGACCGAGCCGGAGAACAGCCTGATCCGTCAGTACAAGGCCTTGATGGCAACCGAAACCGTGACGCTGAACTTCACCGACGATGCGATCGACGCGCTTGCCGATCTGGCGGCCGAGATCAACGCCAACATCGAGAATATCGGCGCAAGGCGGCTCCACACGGTGCTGGAAAAGCTGCTGGAGGAGATTTCCTTCGCCGCCACCGACCGCGGCGGCGAGACGGTGACGGTCGATGCCGGCTACGTGCAGGACAAGGTCGGCGCGCTCGCCAGGAACACCGACCTCAGCAAGTTCATCCTGTAGGGCGTCACGAGGCGCTCGAGGTCCGTTTGGGCTTGATCGCTCGCTCCGGCGGGAAGTGGATCTCGACGACCGTGCCCTGGCCCAGTTCGCTCTTGAGCGTCAGGGTTCCGCCGTGCAGCTCGACCAGCTTGCGGCACAGCGGCAAGCCAAGACCGGTGCCTTCCTGGCCGCGTCGCGCGCGGTCGAGCTGAACGAAAGGCTCGAAGATCCGCTCCTGATCCGCCGCGCCGATGCCGACACCGCTATCGGCGACGAGAATGGTGATGCCGCCGTCGGCGCGACGCTCCGCGCCGACCGTGACTTTGCCGCCGGCGGGCGTGAACTTCACCGCATTGGAAAGCAGATTGAGGAGGATCTGGCGAAATCGCCGCTCGTCGGCGCAAAGCTGCGGCAGGTTCGACGGCAGCTCGCTGGCCAAGGTGATATCGGCGCTGCGCGCGCGTTCCTGCAGCATGCGGGTCGTCGCGATCACGGCGTCGGCAATCTCCACCGTAGACTCGTCCAGCTCGATCTTGCCGGCTTCGGCCTTCGAGATGTCGAGGATGTCCTCGATGAGTTGCAAGAGATAGCGCGCGCTCGCCAGAATATCGGTCTGATACTCGAGATAACGCGGGTTGCCGAGCTTGCCGAAAAGCTCCTTGGTCATGATCTCCGAAAAACCGATGACGGCGTTCAAGGGCGTGCGCAGCTCGTGGCTCATGTTAGCCAGGAACTCGCTTTTGGCCCGGCTCGACGCTTGAGCGTCGCTCATCGCCTTCTTGAGCGCCGTCTCGGCGCGCCTTCGTTCGGTGATGTCGAGGACCGTGCCTTCGTAGTAGAGCAGACGACCGAAGGAATCGCGCACCGCACGGGCGTTCTCCGAGATAAAGATGCGCTCGCGGGTTTTGAAACGATGGACCTCCGACTCGAAATTGGTGATGCGGCCGTAGTCGTCGAGCAGGGTGCGGAAGGTTTCGCGACGCTTCGGGTCGACGTACCATTCGGCTCCGATGTCGGCGACCGCTTCCAGGAGCTCTTCTTCGCGCTCGAAGCCGTTCAAGCGCACCAGCGCCGGATTGGCGCGCAGCATCTCGCCGTCGGCGGTCGAGCGGTAGATACCTTCGAACGCGTTCTCGAAGATCTCGCGGTAGTCGTTCTCGGCGCGGACCAGCCGCTCGCGGGCCTCGACCAGTTCGGTGACGTCGATCAGCGAGCCGATGATCGAGACCATTCGTCCGCTACCGTCTCTCATCGCGCGGACCGAGCGCTGGGTCCAGATCATGCTGCCGTCGCGCCGCCGGCATTGCAGCACGACCTCGTCGATCGAGCCCTCGCGCTCCAGGCGTCGCAACAGCTTGGCGCGCAGCTCGGGGTCGACATAGATCTGGCTGCCGATATCCCTGACCTCGGCCAGGAGCTGCTCCGGGCTGTCGTAGCCCAGCATGCGCGCGAGGGCCGGATTGATCTGAAGGAAACGGCCCGCGGGTGTCGACTGATAGAGGCCGGCGGTGACGCTGTCGAACAGCGAGCGATAGATCTCGGCTTCGGCAACGGCTTGCCGGCGGACAGCGGGACGAGCGCCGCCTTTCTTGGCCGCGCGGCCAGACTTCCGGTCGGTTTTTGCCACGCGCGCCATGGCGTCCTCGCTAGGGCTCTTCGTCGGAAGGCTGTCGTGACCGGGCGATTCCGTAGCGGCCGGAGCGATCGAGGCGGCCGCCCGGAAGCCCTGCAGCAGTATGAAAAGCGCGCCATAACAAACCATTAAGTGGCGCTCTTGCGCGACTTTTAGCGGCTTTTGCCGGGCGCTTTCTCCAGCTCGTCCAGCCACCGGGCGAGCAGCTCCTCCGGCAGGCTGCCGATCTGCTCGGCGAGACGATTGGCGAAGACCGTAGCCGCAGTGCTGAGGCCGGCGGTGTCGATCACCGCCCGCGGATGGGAACGGTCGGCGAGCGCCTGCAACTCCTCGGCCTCGTCCCAGATGATGTTGAGGTAGTGGCAGACGCGGTGCACGAAGCGCCGGTTGGGGCGGCCGCGATGGCCGTGTTCGAGAGCAGAGAGATAGGCTGCCGAAACGCCAAGGCCATCGGCCATCTGGGTCAGGGTCAAGCGCCGCTCCGCCCGGAGCGCCCGCAGCTTTTCGCCGAAGGGGGTCATGGCAGGCCCGTGAAACTGCTTGTTTAACCGAACTTCAGTTTACAAGCAAAAAGTGTTGGTGTCACTGGCTTTATCGGCGTTCTGTTGGCCCCGATCTGTCTTCCCGCTGGCGGCGTAGCAGAAGATAGAAGGCGCCCGACCCGCCGTGCTGGGGGCGGGCAGGAGCCAAAGCCAGGATCGCGCGGCGATGGCCAGAGGCCTCGAGCCAAGCCGGCAGGCGCCGACGCAGCACACCGCTGCCATCCCCGCCGCGGCCTTTGCCGGTCACGACCAGCAGACAGCGCTGGCCGCGCCCGATCGCCGCTGCCAGAAATCCGTCGAGGGCCTTCCCGGCCGCCGCTTGAGTCATGCCGTGGAGGTCCAGGATAGCGT
>JBOHKJ010000392.1:0-9741 GCA_050728975.1 Kiloniellales bacterium
CGCGCGATGGTGCCGAGCCGACGCAACTGGCGCGAGGAAAGCGTGCCATAGGGAACGGCGACCCGCAGCATGTAGGCGTGGAGCTGCAGGTAGAGGCCATTCATCAGACGCAGCGGCCGGAACTCGTCCTCGGTAAGCTCGCCGGAAAGACGGCGCGCGACCTGGCCGCGGAACTGCTTGACCCGCTCATGAACCAGCGTGGCGTCGAACTCGTCGTAACGATACATGGCCTCATGCCCTCCCGTCGGCCTGCTTGCCGAGATCGAGGCGTACCGTCGGACCCTTGGCGCGGATAATCTCGCGCTGGCTCAATGGCCGCGGAGCATTCTCGTCGTCGACCACGTCGAGCAGATAGATCGCAACCACCTGGCGCGCGGCGACCGCAGCTTCGGCGCGCGCCGTCATCTCGGCCTCCTCCTCCGGGCTGCGGGCGATCCAGGCCTCGGAGAAGCGCTCGACCCAGCGATTGCCGCGCGCGAGGTAGACTACGTCGCCTTCGCGCAGCCGGTTGGCGGTCATGGCCTTGGCGCCCGAACCCCTGGCAATCTTGATGTTCTCGGTCATGCGCTCGTTGCTCCCGCTTGCGCCTCCAGCGCCGTGCGCGCAGTTTCCACCACAGCACCCGGCGCCAGCGCCACCACCTCGCCGATCACCAGCAGCGCCGGGCCGCTCACCTCCTCGTCGCGAACCAGGGCGGGAAGCGTGGCGAGCGTGCCGAACAGCGCCCGCTCTTCCGGGCGGGTGCCGTTTTCGATCACCGCCGCCGGGATCGAGCCGGCGAGCCCGCCGGCGATCAGGCGCCCGGCGATGCGCTCTACGGCAGCGACGCCCATATAGACCACGATGGTCTGGTGGAGCTGCGCCAGCGCTGCCCAATCGACATCGGGCTCGCCGTTTCGGCCCTGGCCGGTGACGAAGGTAACGGCCGAAGCGTGGGCGCGATGGGTAAGCGGTATGCCGCTTGCCGCCCCGCAGCCGGTCGCCGCAGTGATGCCCGGTACCACCTGTACCGGGATTCCACGCGCCTGCAGATAGCTCAGCTCTTCGCCGCCGCGCCCGAAGACGAAAGGATCGCCGCCCTTGAGACGCACCACCCGCTTGCCGGCGGCGGCCAGCCGCGCCAGCAGCGCATCGATGTCCGCCTGGCTGTGGGGATGCTGGCCCGGTGTCTTGCCGACATAGAAGCGTTCGGCCTCGCGCCGCGCATAGCCAAGAATTTCCGGAGCGACCAGGCGGTCGTACACGATGGCATCGGCGTCTTCGATGAGGCGCAGCGCTTTCAAGGTCAGAAGCTCGGGATCGCCGGGCCCGGCACCGACGATCTGGACGAGACCAGTCGGCCCCTCGTCGCGGTGCCGATTGACCAGGCTCAACATGGCGCTGCGCGCTTCGGGCTCGTCTCCGGCCAGCACGCGCTCGGCGAGGTTGCCGTCGAAGAAACGCTCCCAGAAGCGCCGCCGGCCCGCCGCTTCCCGGATGCGTGCCTTGACGGCACCACGAAACTCGTTGGCGAAGCGAGCGAGCGCGCCCAGCCGCGCCGGCAGCCGCGCTTCCAGCCAGGCGCGCAGCCGTGCCGCCAGCAGCGGTGCAGCGCCGCCGCTGGAGATCGCGATGGTCAGCGGATCGCGATCGACGATCGCTGGCATGATGAAGGTGGAGAGATCGGGCGAATCGACCACATTGACCGGCAGGTTGGCGGCTCGCGCCGCTCCGGCGACCTTGCGGTCGAGCGTCTCCTCGCCGCTCGCGGAGATCGCCAGTGCGACGCCGGAGAGATCGGCGGCGACGAATGACCGTCGCGCCAGCGAGAGCCGTCCATCTGCGGCGAGCGCGGCAATCTCCTCTCCTGGCGTCTCGGCGGCGACGCGCAGCTGCGCGCCAGCCGCGATCAGGAGCCGCGCTTTTGCAGCAGCAGCCGTGCCGCCGCCGACCAGAAGCACCGGGCGATCCTCGAGGTCGAGGAACAGGGGAAAGTGGCGCATAGCAATTTGCCAGCCCGTTTTGGGGGAATGCTTGTAAACGCCTATCGTATGCTGTATTTCCCGTCATTCAATACGTTTTTATTGTGGAATTTTATATTACAGAATGACCGGGTGTGAAATATGGGCAGAGATCGCACTCGGCTGAACAAATCTCTAACAAAACAGGATGTTAAGCGACTTACACTGTCTTTCAGAGGGCGGCAGCCTCCGCATCGGACTCGGGGCATCAGAAGTGCGGGCCTCGGTCGGAGAGGGCCAGGCACCGCAACGGTCGAGAACCGCAGACAGGATCATTTCCACCAGCCGCTCGGAGCCAAGCGCCAACGAACGAACCATCGACTTGCTATGATAGGGCTGCCTGCCGTCCTTGCAGCGTCGCGGAGCAAACAAGTCTATCCCAGAGATCGGCGTTTAGCGAGTTGCAGAACTCGATCTCATCATGCGTCAGGATCTTTCGCCAGTAGTCCGTGATGGAGTGCGGACTTCTACGCATGTCGTGGACCCGACCATGTCTCGGTCCTTCTTTCGACGCAGGCTCGGCGCCGTAGATAGCGCCGATTTTCCGTTCTTCGGATCGGCCCAGGTCCAATCCAGCGAAGGCGTACAATTCGCGGCAAACCTCTATCGGTTGTGCTACGAGCCTGTCGAGGTCGACGAAACGAAAATCAATACCTCGCTCGTGCCAAGTGAGCAGGACCGAGTAGATGAGATGCCAGAGCATTGCCGCCCCGTAGGCAGCTTCCCCAGCATATTGGGGGTTAGTCGAAACCTTAGTGGAGAACACAAGCCCGATTTCTCGAAGACGGTTAGCTAAGTCATATATTTCACTGTGTCGCGTACCCCAGTTCATTCTCTTATGGCTTGCCATAGTGGCAAGAGGACTCCTAATCGTCGCGATGACCGGAATACGATGAATCGTCGATGCGCGCTCTACTAGGAAGCAGGCCAAGGGATCCTTCCAGATAATCGTTTTCAGGAAAGGGTCCAGCCGGCACAAGCGGTAAGAAACCTTGGTTCGCGTTCCGGTAACGTGTTTCTTGACAAACCTTGACAGCAGATTGCCTCCGGCCCTTTGCACCGGTTTCAGAATAAGTTGCAGCCGGCCGACGTTGCGAATGCACTCATCCGCCAATTCGAGAGAAAACTGAGTTGTACCCGGAACTTCGAGCCAATTCCCGACTGTGGTCATGCCGCGTTCGGCATGCATGGGTTCGTAGAGATAGCGCGCGCCCCTCGCAAAACCGAGAAGCGTTCCGACGATTGTAGTACCGCTTCTGGGCGATCCCGTAACGAGCACGACACGCTTGGGCGACATCGTGCGTCCCTAGCATCCAAAATCGCGGGAAACCCGCCAGGACACCTAGTTACTCCACCGTCACCGACTTTGCCAGATTGCGTGGCTGGTCGACATCGGTCCCCTTGATGACCGCGGTGTGATAGGCCAGGAGCTGGACCGGGATGGCGTAGAGCAGCGGCGCAACGAAGGGGTGAACCGCCGGGAGCTCGATCGAAATCTCGGCGTCCCGACCAACCGTGGCGATGCCGGCCCGGTCGGAGAGCAGGATCACCCGCCCGCCACGCGCCTTCACCTCCTGGAGATTGGATGCGGTCTTCTCGAACAGGGGACCCGAGGGCGCGCAGACGATGACCGGCACGGTCTCGTCGATTAGCGCGATCGGCCCATGCTTCATCTCGCCGGCGGCATAACCCTCGGCGTGGATATAGCTGATCTCCTTCAGCTTGAGCGCCCCTTCCAGGGCGATGGGGAAAGACGTGCCGCGGCCGAGATAGAGCACATCGCGGGCCTCGGCGACGCGATGGGCGACGGCGCGAATCGCCTCGTCGTGCTGCAGCACCTCGGCGGCGCGCGCCGGAATCTCGGTAAGCGCGCGCTCCAGCTCGGCCTCGCGCTTCCGGTCGATGGCCCCACGCGCGCGTGCAACCGCAATCGTCAGGCACGCGAGAACCGCGAGCTGGGTGGTGAAGGCCTTGGTCGAGGCGACGCCGATTTCCGGGCCGGCGAGCGTCGGCAGCACCGCGTCGGACTCGCGTGCGATAGCGCTTTCGGGCTGATTGACGATCGAGAGGATGCGCTGCTTCTGGCCTTTCAGATGTCGCAGCGCTTCCAGCGTGTCGAGGGTCTCGCCCGACTGGGAGATGAAGAGGCCCAGGCCGCCCTCAGGCTGCGGTGAACCGCGATAACGCAGCTCCGAGGCGATATCCACCTCGACCGGCTGACGTGCCAGCTGCTCGAACCAATACTTGGCGACCATCCCGGCAAGATAGGCGGTGCCGCAGGCGCCAATGGCGATACGCGGGATCTTGCCGAGATCGAAGGGCAGAGCCGGGAGCTCGATGCTGCGCGACAGCGGATTGAGGAAGGTCGTAAGCGTGTCGCCCAGCACCGCCGGCTGTTCGAAGATCTCCTTTTGCATGAAGTGGCGATATTGGCCCTTGCCGATCAGAGCGCCCGAAAGCGCGGTCTGCTTGACCTCGCGCTTCACCACCGCGTCGCTGGCGTCGTGGACCGTCACGCCCTTGGGCGTCAGCTCGGCCCAGTCGCCTTCCTCCAGATAGCAGATGCGGTCGGTGAGCGGCGCCAGGGCCAGCGCGTCGGAGCCGAGGAACATCTCGCCCTCGCCGAAGCCGACGGCGAGCGGCGAGCCGCGGCGCGCACCGATCATCAGGTCGTGACGCCCGGCAAAGATGATGGCGAGCGCGAAAGCGCCCTCGAGACGCTTCAGTGTTTCGGCAACCGCCTGCTGGGGAGTCGCCTGCTGGTTCAGCTTCTCGGTCAGGAGATGGACCACCACCTCGGTATCGGTTTCGGTTTCGAAGCGGCTGCCGCCGTTCTCCAGCTCTTCGCGCAGTGCGCGGAAGTTCTCGATGATGCCGTTGTGGACCACTGCGACGCGGTCGCTGGCGTGGGGATGGGCGTTGACCTCGTTGGGGCGGCCGTGAGTCGCCCAGCGGGTGTGACCGATGCCGATAGTGCCCGCCAGCGGCTGCCTTTCCACCAGCGCGGCGAGTCGATCCAGCTTGCCCTCGGCACGGCGCCGCTCGATGCGACCGTTGACGAGTGTCGCGATGCCGGCGGAGTCGTAGCCGCGATACTCGAGCCGCTTCAGGCCGTCGAGCACCAGTGGAGAAACCGGCTTGGCGCTAAGGATGCCGACAATGCCGCACATGACTCAGCCTTTCTTCTTTCCGGTGCCTTTGCGCTCGCGAATTCGCGTGGCGCCGTCCGCAACGTTGCGCTGTTCGCCGCGCGCCACAGCCAGCGCGTCGTCGGGCACGGACGCGGTAATGGTGCTGCCGGCACCAACGACGGCGCCTTTGCCGACGGAAACCGGCGCCACCAAGGCGGTATTCGAGCCGATGAAGGCGCCGGCCCCGATCTCCGTGCGGTGCTTGGCAAAACCGTCGTAGTTGCAAGTGATAGTGCCGGCACCGATGTTGGCGGCCGCCCCCACCGAGGCATCGCCGAGGTAGGAGAGATGGTTGGCCTTCGCCCCCTCGCCCAACACCGCGTTCTTGACCTCGACAAAATTTCCGACATGGGCACCGTCGCCGATCTCGCTGCCGGGACGCAGGCGGGCGAAAGGCCCGACGATCGCATTCTCGCCGATGGCGACTCCCTCCAGATGGCAGAAGCTGCGGATCTCGCTGCCGCGCCCCACCGTGACGCCCGGCCCGAAGAAGACACTGGGGTAGACCGTGACGTCTTCGGCCAACGTCGTGTCGTGGCTCAGCCACACGGTGGTGGGGTCGAGCAGGGTCGCCCCCAACGCCATGACGCGGCCGCGCAGCCGCGTCTGGATCACCGCTTCGGCGACCGCAAGCTGGGCACGGGAATCGACGCCGAGCATCTCCTCGGCGGGCGCCTCGAACGTGCGCGCGGACAGACCCGCCTCGCGAGCGAGGCGGAACACGTCGGGCAGGTAGTACTCGCCCTTGGCGTTGTCGTTCTTCACCTGGGCCAGCAATTTCTTCAATACCGGCGCACGCGCGGCGAGCGCACCGCCGTTACAGAGATCAATCGCCTTCTGTCTCTCGGTCAGCTCGCTGAACTCGACGATCCGCTCGACCTCGCCCTTGTCGTCGAGCAGGATTCGGCCGTAACGCAACGGATCTGGGGGACGAAAAGCCAGGCCGACCAACGCCAGCTTGGGGTCGGCTTCGAGCGGCGTCACCAGGCCCTGCAGCGTTGCGGCGCTGACCAAGGGCGTGTCGCCGAAGATAACCAGCACCAGGCTGTCGTCACGCCCGACCGCTTCGCCGAGCGCAGCGAGCGCGGTCGTCACCGCATGCCCCGTGCCGAGCGGAGGGTCCTGGATTGCGGTCGGTGTCGGCGCAACGCGCTCGGCCACCTCGCGACCTTCGCGGCCCACCACGACCAGTGTCCCGGCCAGCTCGAGGCCGGCGACAGCGTCCAACACGTGCTCGATCAGAGCGCGCCCGGCAAGCGTCTGCAGGACCTTGGAGCGCGCCGAGCGCATGCGTGTCGACCGGCCGGCGGCGAGCAACGTGACGTAGAGATTTGCAGCAGTCATCGGTCAAAGATCTGCAGGTTCGGTGAATCCCCCAAGCGGCGGGCGCCGGCGATTCTACCGTGCGCCGGCCGGGTCCGGCACAAATCTCCCCGGAAATGCCCGCGAAGCTTGGCACGGCCCGCCCCGAAACGGCAATTCACCTTTTATTTCAAACTGTTACAGAAAAAAATGGCGATTTGCGACAGCCTTTCGCCGGCCAGTGCCGCGGCTACTTCAGCTCGCGATCCAGCTTAAAGGCCGGCGAGGTCACATAGGCTTCCATGTCGCGCAACCGCAGCTCGAGCGCCCTGAATTTGTGTTTGAGGCCGGAAAGGGTCTGGCTGGGCTCGGTGCGAACCCGTCGCCAAAAGGCTTCCTCCTCCTCGGTCTCGAACAGGCCCTCGGGCTCCGCGTCGAGCAGCCAGGCCAGCACGAAATAGCCGATGAGGGTCGGCACCGTGAACATCACCAGGCTGATCAGCCAGAGCACTCGCACCAGGCTGGCATTCCAGCCCAGATAGTCGGCGATTCCGCCGCAGACGCCCATGAGCTTGGCCCGCCTGCGCGGCCGCCGGTAGAGGCGGCTGCGGCGGCACTCCGAGCGGGCGAAGCCCTCTGGGCCTGCCGTCCGCTCCGGCCCGCAGCGCGATCCGTACCTGCGATGTGCGCCCTGTCCGCGGTGGCGATCGCGACGCCAAGTCATGCCCTGGTCCTCCAACCCGGCGCCTCTGTGTCGAGGATCTGCTCCAGATTGGCAACCCGGTGCTCCATTCGGGTCGCGCTCTCATAGAGGTCGGAAAGGACCTTTTCGTCATCGACGGAGATCGACTTGCCCATGCGCCAGCGGGTGACGTAATGGGCGATGACCCAGACCGGCGCCACCACCGCTAGAAAGATGATGAGCGGCACTTCGATGAAGGTGAAGAAGTCCATTGGTTCCGATCCCTATGAACGACCTAGCGCCGCTCGCGCGAAGCCAGCCGTTCCTTCAGCGCCTTCAGCTCCGCGTCGACCGCGCTTTCGGCTTCCAGATTGGCAATCTCCTGCTTGAGCGTGCGGCGCTGACCCAGATCGAAGGCCTCGACCCGGCCTTCGGCCTCGTCGAGCTTGCGCTCGATCTGCTCGAAGCGCGCAAGCGCGTCCTCGACCCGGCCGTCGTAGAGGGTCTGGCGCACCTTGAGGCGCGCACCGGCGGTTTCCTGGCGAGCCAAGATCGCCTTCTGCTTGGCCTTGGCCTCGGAGAGCTTGGCCTGCAGCTTGGCGATGTCGGCATCGCCCTGGGCGATCGCCTCTTCCACCTGGACGACTTCCTGTTCCAGCAGCTTGACGGTCTCGGCGAGCTTCGCTTTCTCGACCAGCGCCGCCTTGGCAAGATCCTCGCGGCCCTTGCCGAGCGCGAGTTCGGCGCGCCGCTCCCACTCGCCGAGCGCGGCCCGCAGGCGTTCCAGCTTGCGGCCGATCTCCTTCCTCTCGGCAATCGAGCGCGCTGCGTTGGTACGGACTTCGACCAGCGTATCCTCCATTTCCTGGACGATCAGGCGGATAATCTTTTCCGGATCCTCCGCGCGGTCGAGGATCGCGTTGATGTTGGAGTTCACGATGTCGGTGAAGCGGGTGAAAATGCTCATGGCTTTCGTCCTGTCTGTGTGAGTCTCGAGGCGCGACTGTCAAGGCGGCGGGGGGTTAGCCCAGGATCAGACCGACCGTCAGGCCGGCCAGGAACAGCAGCCAATGCTCGGCGCTGAGGCTGGCGAGATAGGCGCGGAAACGCCCCCGGCCGCGGTGAAGGTCCCGGCCCATCCCGTGATCTCGCCAGCGGCCTCTCGGCCCACTGCGGGGATCTTCGTAGCGCGTACTCATGGGGGAGCTCCTGTCGGTTTGGCCTTGATCTCCGCCCTTCCAATAGCAGGGTCCGTGCCAAGCCGCGCAACTTGGCCTAGTAGCTTGAAATGACTATAAAATCCCCTTTCCTTTGATCGAGCCGCCCGCGCCGGGTTTCGCAATTAATACTATTATTTTGTATTCCTCACCATGTTCTTGCATATTCCGCTAGATGCCGACCGTCGACGACCTTCCCCAGCCTATCGGCCAATCCCCAGCCTTCCTGAAGCTGCTGGAGCGGCTTTCCAGGGTCGCGCCGCTGGATCGCCCGGTCCTGGTGGTCGGCGAGCGCGGCACCGGCAAAGAGCTGATTGCGGCCCGCCTGCACTTCCTCTCTGGTCGCTGGGACGGGCCCTTCGTCAAGCTGAACTGTGCGGCACTGCCGGAGACACTGATCGACGCCGAGCTGTTCGGCCACGAAGCCGGCGCCTTCACCGGCGCCCAGCGGCGGCGGCGCGGCCGCTTCGAGCTGGCCGACGGCGGCACGCTGTTCCTCGACGAGATCGCAAATGCCAGCCTCGCGGTTCAGGAGAAAGTGCTGCGAGCGATCGAATACGGAGAGCTCGAACGGATCGGCGGCGACCGGACGATCAAGGTCGAGGTGCGCGTGGTCGGTGCGACAAACCTCGACTTGCCGGCCGCAGCCGAGGCTGGCACGTTTCGGCACGACCTTCTGGACCGACTGTCGTTCGACGTCTTGACGGTGCCGCCGCTCAGGCAGCGGCAGGACGACATCGCCCTCCTCGCCCAGCACTTCGGCCGCGCGATGGCGCACGAGCTCGAGTGGCCGGGCTTCGCCGGTTTCACCGCCGAGGCGCTCGACGCCTTGGAGCATCACCACTGGCCGGGCAACGTGCGCGAGCTTCGCAATGTCGTGGAACGGGCGCTCGCTCACGCGCGTGAGCCGGGCAAGCCAATCGCTAGGCTGAGCTTCGACCCTTTCGATTCGCCATATCGGCCCGCCGTCGAACCGCGCCCTACGGTCAGCGGTCGCACAGACAAGGTCAACCAGGGAGCGCGCGCAGCTCCTGCCGAAGTCGAGGCGCGCCATCCTTTCGACTTGCGCAGCACCGTCGCCGCCTACGAGCGCGCACTGCTCGCGGACGTACTCGAATTCCAGCGCCACAATCAGCGCGCAACGGCGCACCATCTGGGATTGAGCTACGACCAGCTGCGCAACTCGCTGAAAAAGCACGGACTCATCTGAATCGGCCGGCCAACCGCCCTCGCCCGCTACGACGCCGCTTCCAGCGAGCGAACGCGGACCTTTCCGGGAGTCGTCGGGGTGTTGACGAGGCTCGAGAGCGAAGGCTGGCGTCTGGCAGTCTGCACCAACAAGCCCGAGC
>JBOHKJ010000393.1:0-3737 GCA_050728975.1 Kiloniellales bacterium
GCTCGGGCGCGGCTGGCTAGCCGGCGGCGCACGCGGCGGCGGCGGACAGGCGCCGCGCATCGCAGCCGAGGGCGGATTGGCGCTGCTGCTGGTCTTCTCCGGCGCGGGTCTTGCCGCCATGGTGTTCTGGTCGCTGGCCTGGCGCTGGCCCTATCCGGCGACACTGCCAAGCAGCTGGACGCTCGCCACCTGGAGCCAGCAGGCGGGCAGCCTGTCGCGCACCGGAGCGACGACGTTGGCGCTCGGTTTGCTCGCCGCAATGGTCGCACTGCTGCTGACGCTCGGTTGTCTCGAGAACGAAACCCGCCGCCAGATGACCATGAGCCGCCGCGCCCTCTTCCTGCTCTACCTGCCGCTGCTGGTGCCGCAGATCGCCTTCCTGTTCGGCGCCCAGGTGCTGGCGATCGAGCTCGGCTTCGACGGAAGCTGGCTGGCGCTCGTCTGGGGCCATCTGCTCTTCGTGCTGCCTTACGTCTTCCTGGCGCTCGGCGAACCCTACCGCGCACTAGACCGCCGCTACATCGAGATCGCCCACTGTCTCGGCGCCGGTCCGGCGCGGGTCTTCTGGCACATAAAGCTGCCGTTGTTGCTGCGCCCGATTCTGGCCGCGCTCGCAATCGGCTTCGCAGTCAGCGTCGCGCAGTATCTGCCGACCATCTTCCTTGGCGCCGGGCGCTACGCCACCTTGACGACCGAGGCGGTGACGCTTGCCGGCGGCGGCGACCGGCGGGTGCTGGCGGCGACCGCCCTGGTGCAGGCCTTGTTGCCGACGCTCGCCTTCCTCGCCGCGCTGGCAGTGCCGCAGCGGCCGGGCTTGTTCGCGTCGAGACCGGAGACCGCGGCATGACAGGCGCGCTGCAACTCGAGGGCGTTACCATCGCCGTGGCGGAGCGTACGCTCATCGCCGATCTCGATCTCTCGGTCGCCGCCGGCGACGTGGTGACGCTGATGGGTGCGAGCGGCAGCGGCAAGTCTTCGCTGCTCGCCTATCTCTGCGGTACTCTGGCACCGGCCTTCAAGGCGCGTGGCCGGGTGCTGATCGATGGCCGTGAGGTGACGACCCTGCCGCCGGAGCGGCGACGCGTCGGTATCCTGTTCCAGGACGATCTGCTCTTTCCCCATATGACAGTTGGAGAGAATCTTGCCTTCGGACTTGCGCCCTCGATCAAGGGCGCGGAGCGCAGGACACGCATCGAGGCCGCGCTCGGCGAGGCCGAGCTCCCCGGCTTCGGCGCGCGCGATCCGGCAACGCTGTCGGGTGGCCAACGGGCGCGCATTGCGTTGCTGCGCACGCTGCTCGCCGAACCGCGCGCACTACTGCTCGATGAGCCCTTCAACAAGCTCGACTCCGGATTAAAGGAGCGACTGCGACTGTTCGTCTTCGATCATGCCCGGGAGCGCGGCTTGCCGACCCTGCTGGTCACCCACGACCCCGAAGACGCGAAGGCCGCCGCGGGCCGGGTGTTCGAGATCGGTGATTGAGAATTGACGTGCGAAGGATGCTTTCAAATACTCGCCTGGAGCTGTGCTTGGAGGGAACGGCGGAACGGTCGTAGAATGGCGGTTGCCACAGCGATCAGGGACTACGGGTGGAATGTTCAGCGAAATCACACGGTCGATTCGAGTGACCGTCAAACCGATCTATTTGGCCGAGCAATCCTCGCCGGGCGACGACCATTTTGTCTGGGCCTATCAGGTGAAGATCGAGAACCTCGGCGGCGAAACTGTGCAGCTAATCAATCGCCACTGGAGAATCACCGACGGCGTCGGACGCCTGCAAGATGTGCGCGGCCCGGGCGTGGTCGGGGAGCAGCCGGTGTTGGCGCCAGGCGAGAGCTTCGAGTACACCAGTGGCACGCCGCTGCCGACCCCTTCGGGAATCATGGTCGGCAGCTATGAGATGGAAGGCGCCGGAGGCGAGCGCTTCGAGGTGGCGATTCCCGCCTTCTCTCTCGATTCGCCTCACGAGAAGGGACGCCTGAACTAACACTTCGCAGCCAGCGGCCGGTCGCTGCGCGCGACAACTAAGGAGTTACTGCTGTGAACGAGAGCGGCCCCAAAACGACCCAGGCAGTCGCCAGAGCGGCCGAGGTCCGCAGCGCTGAGACCGTGGTCGAGCGACCGCCGCGCGCGGCGGCGCTCGCAGCGGTCGAAACCATGATCCGCTGGGCCGGCGACGACCCAACCCGGGAAGGCCTGCGCGGTACGCCGGATCGCGTGGTGCGCGCCTTCGAGGAATTCTTCGAGGGCTATCGGATCGATCCGGTCGATCTGCTGACGCGAACCTTCTCAGAGGTCGACGGCTACGACGAGATGGTGCTGCTGCGCGACATCCGTTTCGAATCCCACTGCGAGCATCATCTGGCGCCAATCATCGGCAAGGTGCATATTGCCTACATGCCGGTAAAGCGTGTGGTCGGAATCAGCAAGCTGGCGCGCGTGGTCGAGGCCTATGCGCGGCGCCTGCAGATCCAAGAAAAATTGACCGCGCAGATCGCCAACACGATCAAGGAGGTGCTCCAGCCGGCCGGCGTTGCCGTGGTGGTCGAGGCGGCGCACCAGTGCATGACCACGCGCGGGATTCACAAGCCGGGCGTCACCATGGTGACCAGCCGCATGCTCGGCTGTTTCCGCGACAACGGCGAGACGAGACGCGAGTTTCTCTCTTTGATCGGCAATCCGGGGGCGAGCGCGCCGCTGGTGAACGTCTAGAGCAGACTCGCCGGCTCGATGAATCGCTTCGAAGCGATTCCAACCGGTGCGGTTCCATCCGACCCGGATCTGCTTTAAGGCCGCAGCACGATCACATCCCTGTCCGGATCGAACGGGCCGTCGTGCTGACGGATGATGACGATCTTGGGACGTGTCGGCTCGCGCACCGGCTGGCCGATCGCGCGCCCGTGGTGCTCGACCAGGACATCCTGCTCTACGTCGAAGGCATCGTCGTGACTTCGCAAGATCAGGATCTTGGGTCCGAGCCGCGGAGCCGATCCGCGGGAGCGGAATGGCGGTACGATCGGAACGCGATCGAATGAGCTTCCCCGCCGCGACAGCTCCCGGCTCACGGCCAGGAGGTCCCTCGAATCGCCGTGGCGCTTGGTGCCATGTCCGCGGACGTGACCCGAATACCATGCACGGTGCTTTTTCCAATCGCCATGATGAGAGCTGCCCTGCAGTCTCACGCTCCATCGATCCTCGGCCTGCGCCGGGCCGCCCTCGCCGAGGACGACCGTCAGCGCCAGACACGTCAGGAGGATGAGCAGTCGCCGGGCTGGCCGCGCTGTGAGCGGAGGCAAAGACAACAAGGAGGCACCCTCCTTCATCGAGGATCGCGCGCTATAGCCTCGGGTAGCCATACAACATTTAAGCATGCTCGGCAGCCTTTTCCAGCGGCTGACAAGCAGGCCCGGACCCGTCCGCGGAGCGCGGCAGCGCCACTGCACAGGACATCCAGGCTTTGCTACTCTAGCGCCGCGCCACCGGAGTCGCCGCAGCGACGCTTCAAACCGGCATGCCCGCCAGGGTCGTACATCAGCGAATGATCGACTTCCGCCCCGTCCTCTTCACCTGCGGCGCCCTGCTGTCGGTCCTGGCGATCGCCATGATCGTTCCGGCGACAGTCGACGCCGCCTCGGGCAATGCGGATTGGCGGGTCTTCACCTTGGCCGCCGCCTTGACGCTCTTCATCGGCGTTTCTTTGGTGCTGACGACCCGCTCGGGCTGGAGCGGTCTCAACC
>JBOHKJ010000394.1:0-3196 GCA_050728975.1 Kiloniellales bacterium
GCGCGAGGTGCAGCAGCTCAAAGGCCCGCACCGTGTTCTTGCTGAGCGTTCGCAACTCGCCGGAGAAGCTGTCGCCCCCAGCGTGGAAGCGGAGCCGGATCGAGAGATTTTCCAACTCGCCCTGGAAGCTTTGGGAATCGAGCGGTCCGGCGCCCTCGTCGATAGTGCTGGCGGTCATTTCCGCGAGCCCCTCGAGACCGGCAGGATCGAGCGCCGCGCCGCCGCGGAAGGCGAGATCGAGCGAGATGATTGGGTTGCTGTGATCCTGCACCAGCCAGGCCTCGATGCCGCCTGGGCTGACCACCCGCTCGACTTCGACTGCTGCTGCGGGAACCGACAGCAGCCCCGGCAGCAGAAAGGCGAGCGTGGCAAGCGTGCTTCGCAGCTTCGGGACCTGCGCGCTCACGTGGTCGGCTCCGGCAAAAGCAGGCTGGTCACCGACCGCTCGGCGCGCAGCGCGGCGCGGGCGGCGTCGTCGATCTCCTCGGCGGTGACCTTCTCGATGAGCTCCGGCCAAGCCTCGACCTCTTCGATGGTCCGCCCGGTGGTGAGCGCAGCGCCGATCACGCGCGGCGCCGTCGAGAGGTTGTCGCGGGCATAGATCGCCCCGGCGATCAGGCGCTTCTTGGCCGCCTCGACCTCCTCGGCGGTCACGCCGTCTTTCAGCAGCCGTGCGATCTCGGCACGCAGCTGAACCTCGACTTCGTCGATCTCGCCGCCGGGTCGTGGCGAGGCATAGAAGACGAAGGAACCGAGGTCGAGAGCGCCGCCGTTGTAGCCGGCCCCGGCACTCGAAGCCACTCCTTGCTCGACCACCAGGTCGCGGTAGAGGCGGCTGGTGGCGCCGCCGCCCATGATCTCTTCCAGTACCGAAAGAGCGTAGGACTCGCTCCCCGCCGCGGTGTTATGGCTGGGCGCCAGGTAGCGGATCGAAACCGCGGGCTGGCGCACCCGGGCGTCCTTCAGCGTGACGCGGCGCGGCGCGGCCTGCTCCGGCTCGAGGGCGCGGTGGCGCGCTGGAACGGTCTTCGACGCGATCTTGCCGTAGGTCTTCTCCGCCAGCGCCCGCACCGCGCTGGGCTCGACGTCGCCGGCGACAATCAGCACCGCGTTGTTGGGGGCGTACCATTTCTCGTAGAACGCCAGCGCGCTTTCGGTGTCGAGCGCGCGGATCTCGTGCTCCCAGCCGATCACCGGCCGCCGATAGGGGTGATTGAGGAACAGCACGGCCTGCGCCAGCTCGGCGAGCCTCGATCCCGGCTCGTTCGCGACCCGGCTGCGCCGCTCCTCCAGCACCACGTCGCGCTCCGGCAGCACGACCTCGTCGGTCAGCCGCAGGTTGGCCATACGGTCGGCCTCGTGGGTCATCACGATCTCCAGGCGATCGCTGGCGATGGTCTGGAAGTAGGCGGTGTAGTCGCTGCTGGTGAAGGCGTTCTCGGTGCCGCCGTTGAACGAGATGATCTTGGAGAATTCGCCCGGCGCGAGCGTGTCGGTGCCCTTGAACATAAGGTGTTCGAGGAAGTGGGCGAGGCCCGATTCGCCCTGCTCCTCGTCGGCGGCGCCGACCTTGTACCAGATCATGTGAGTCACGATCGGCGCGCGGTGGTTGGTCACCACCACCACCTGCAGGCCGTTGTCGAGCGTGAAGCTGGTGGGATCGAAGACTCGCGCGTTGGCCGGCTCGGGCAGCAGGCCCGGCGCCAGCAGCAATCCGAGAAGAGCCGTCAGATGAGCCAGTGGGCGCCAGAGTCGAGGTCCGCTGCGTTCCGGTTCGCTACGTTGCGGCCCGCCAGGTCGCAGTCCGCTTCGTCGCTCTCGCGCCATACCCTGCCTCCCCGCGGAAAGATGTCCGGATGCCGCAGCCCGCGGCGGTCAAGGCCTCTATATGGCGGCGCTTGGGCGCCCGGCAAGGCGCCAGGTCGGTCCGAGCGCTAGAAGATGCCTTCCAGGATACCCTTGCGACGGCGCTCGATGGTCGGCGTCTCGCCTTCGGTCGGCGGCAGGCCGAGCGCGGCATTGGCACGCAGCCGCTGAACCTCCTTCTGCGGATCGACCACCACGCCGTGCTGCTCCGGGCTGCGCCAGAACACCAGCGCATCGAGCAGATATTCGTTCTGCGCGTTGATCTGATTGGTTTCGGCGTTGACCAGCAGACGGATGTTGGGATCGCTCTCGTCGACGCCGGCCGCGGCCAGGAGCTGGCGCTCGCCGATCGAGCGGCCGTCGGCCGGAATGCGTTCGTCCAACGTCGCCGAGGCATTCTTCGGCTGCTCCTGGCGGAACACCGTCTGCCGGGCCTGCTGGATCGAGCTGCCTTCCTGAGGTCGCGGCAGACCGGGCTGCGGTGGGCGCAGGTTGTAGTCTGGCGGCAGGCTCAAGGGCGCCCGCGTCACCACGCGGAACTCGTCCGGCGGCGGTTGCTTGCTGATGCCGATCTGCTGGTTGAAGCTGTCGCTGCAGCCGCTAACGGCCAGCAGAATCGCCGCCGCCAGCGCTGCGCTGGTCGCTGTCTTGCCGGTCATGGCGTACTCCCCTGTCGCCTTTTCTCGGCCTATGGCCCGTTTCTATTACCGCTTTGGCGGCCTGCGAACAAGGCATCCCATAACAGCAGGGCCACTCCGAGCGAAATCGCCGAATCGGCCAGATTGAAGGCCCAGAAGTGCCAGCCGGCGAGGTGAAAGTCGAGGAAGTCGACGACCCCGCCGAAGCGCAGCCGGTCGATCGCGTTGCCGAGCGCTCCGCCGGCCACCAGGCCGACCGCCGCTGTCCTGAGCCGGCTCCAGTCGCGGGCCAGCCAGACGAACAGTCCGATCGAGACCGCGACGGCCAGTGCGGCGAGCGCATAGCGCTGCCAATCCTGGGCGTCCTGGCCGAGGAAGCCGAAACTGACCCCGCGGTTGTAGGTCAGCACCAGATTGAAGAACCCGGTGACCGGAACGATTCGCGGCGGGTCCATCAGCGCGAGGATCTCCGCCTTGCTGAGCTGGTCCAGCACCACCACCAGACCGGCGATTGCCGGCGCGATCAGGTGGAAGCGCATCGGCCAGCCTCTCTCCGGCCCGGACGCAGGCGCGCTACTGGGCGGCAAGGTCGAGCGCCGCTACCGCCTCGGCGCAGCGCCCGCAGGTGCCGGGCGCCGCGGTGTCTCGGCCGACCTCGGGCAGCACCCGCCAGCAGCGCTCGCATTTGTCGC
>JBOHKJ010000395.1:0-9505 GCA_050728975.1 Kiloniellales bacterium
TTACCGGTCAAGGCTCTGAACGAGAACGCTTTTCCAGCGATGAAAAATACCAAGGCATTGCCGAAAATCGCCACACGAGCGGCAGCTAGGATCGACGCCGGAGCGGTCTTTCCCCGCCTCGGCATCCTGGCGCTCGACACGCGCTTTCCGCGCCTGCCCGGCGATCTCGGCAACCCGGCGAGCTGGCCCTTTGCGGTCGCGATCCATCGCGTGCCGAACGCGACCGTGGCGCGGGTGGTGCGCCGCGATGGTCCCGAGCGGACGCTGCTGGCGCCCTTCGTCGCCGGCATCGAGGCCTTGCAACGGGAAGGTGTCGCCGCCGTCACCACCACTTGCGGATTCCTGGTGACGTTCCAGGAGGAATTGGCGCGCGCATCCCAGGTGCCGTTCCTGGCCTCCAGCCTGTCGCTCGTTCCGGAGATCGCGGCGAGCCTGCCCGCGGGCCAGCGCGTCGGCGTGGTCACCATCGACGCTGGCGCGCTCTCGCCCGCGCACCTCGCCGCGGCCAAGGCGCCGGCCGACACGCCTGTCGAGGGCATCGCTGCCGAAGGCGAGCTGGCGCGCGTCATTCTCGGCGACCGGAAGCGGCTCGACCGCGCGCAAGCCGAGGCCGAAGCGGTCGCCGCCGCCCTGCGTCTGATCGCCCGCGCGCCGAGCGTCGGCGCGATCGTGCTGGAGTGCGCCAACCTGCCGCCCTATCGCAGCGCTATAGAAGAGTCGACCGGGCTGCCGGTCCACGACCTCCTGACTCATTTCGGAGTGCTTCTGACATGAGCCGCCGCGGGCCGTTTCCCTGTCCCCGCGCCGGGTCAGCCGCTATAGTCTCGTCAGAACCGGGACAGCTGGCGGGAACGGCCGCCGGCCTGCCGGAAGGGAGCAGCAGAGGGAGACCAGCCATGCAACGCAACTTGACGGCGGTGGGCGCGCTCGCCGCGCTTGCGCTTCTGGCCAGCGGAGCGCTGGCGGCGGAGAAGTGGGATATGCCGGTCGCCTATCCCGACAGCAACTATCACACCCAGAACGCCAAGCGCTTCGCCGAAGCGGTCAAGGCCGCAACCGGCGGCGAGATCGAGATCGTGGTCCATGCCGGCGGCTCGCTGTTCGGCGGCGCCGAGATCAAGCGCGCGGTGCAGACCGGCCAGGCGCAGATCGGCGAGCGGCTGATCTCGGCGCTCGGCAACGAGGATCCGCTGTTCGAGATCGATGCCATTCCCTTCCTGGCAAGCGACTTCGAGTCCGCGCGCAAGCTCTGGAAGGCCTCCAAGCCGGCGCTCGACAAGCTGCTCGACTCCCAGAACCTGGTGCTGCTCTACGCCGTGCCCTGGCCACCGCAGGGGCTCTACACTAAGAAGCCGATCGAAGGCGCGGCCGACATGAAGGGTGTGAAGTTCCGCGCCTACAATGCCGCGACCTCGCGGCTCGCCGATCTCATGGGCGCGGTGCCGACGGTGGTCGAGGCGGCCGAGCTGACCCAGGCCTTCGCGACCGGCGTCGCGGAATCGATGATCTCCTCCGGCTCGACCGGCTACGACAGCAAGCTGTGGGAGCACACCAGCCACTGGTACGACGTTCAGGCCTGGCTGCCGAAGAACATGGTGATGATCAACAAGGACACCTGGAGCAACCTCGATCCCCAGACCCAGGGCGTGATCCTGGGCGCGGCGGCCATGGCCGAGCAGGCCGGCTGGGCCGAGGCGATCCGCTTGTCCGACTGGTACAAGGAGCAGCTCGCCGCCAAGGGCATGACGGTGGAGCCGCCCGGCGACAAGCTGAAAGCCGACTTCCAGGCGATGGGCGACATCATGACCAAGGAGTGGCTCGCCAAGGCCGGCAGCGAAGGCCAGGCAGTGATCGAGGCTTATCAGAAGATGTAGCGCGGAAGCGCCCGGGCGCGCGAAGCCGAAGCTCGCGCGTCCGGCCTTCCCGGTCGCTCTCCGTCAGATACGGCAGTCGGTGCGCAGCGCCCTCGATCTTCTCTATCGCCTCGCCGCCGTGCTGGCGGCGGTCTGCCTGGTGGCGATCGCCATCCTGGTGCTCGCGAGCATCGGATTGCGCCTGGTCGGCGGCCACGTGCCGGGGCTTGCGAACTACGCCGGCTACGCCATGGCGGCCGGCTCCTTCCTCGCGCTGGCCTACACCTTCGGGCACGGCGCCCATATCCGCGTCGGCCTGGTGATACAGCGCTTCTCGGGCGGCGCGCGGCGCGTGGCCGAGCTCTGGTGCCTGGCGGTCGCGAGCGGGCTCGCGGTCTATTTCGCCGGCTACGCGATAAAAATGGTCCGGGTGTCCTACAAGATTCACGACGTGAGCCAGGGCGCCGACGCGACACCGCTATGGATTCCCCAGACCGCGATGGCGGCGGGCGCGGTCGTATTCGCGATCGCGCTCGTCGACCGGCTGGTCGCGGTGATGCGCGGCGCCGATCCCGAGCAGAATCCCTTGGTGGCGCCTGGCCAGCGTTCTACGGACACCATCGCGGAGTAGCGCGTTGGAACAGCTCCTCTTCACCGGCGCGTTCCTGGCCGTGCTGTTCTTTCTGCTGGGCAGCGGCGTCTGGGTCGGCCTCTCGCTGCTCGGCGTCGCGCTGACCGGCATGACGCTCTTCACCACCCGGCCGGCGGGCGACGCCATGATGACCCAGGTCTGGGCGATGAGCTCGTCGTGGAGCCTGACCGCGCTGCCGCTCTTTATCTGGATGGGCGAGATCCTGTTCCGCAGCAGGCTGAGCGAGAATCTCTTCAAGGGATTGGCGCCCTGGCTCGGCCGGCTGCCGGGCGGGCTGCTGCACGTCAATGTCGCCGGCTGCGCGCTCTTCGCCGCGATCTCGGGCTCGAGCGTGGCGACCGTCGCCACCGTCGGCAAGATGTCGATCCCCGAGCTGCGGCGGCGCAATTATCCGGAAAACCTGATCGTCGGCACGCTGGCGGGCGCCGGCACGCTCGGCCTTCTGATCCCGCCGTCCATCATCCTGATCGTCTACGGCGTGACGGTGAACGAATCGATTGCCCAGCTTTTCATGGCCGGCATACTGCCCGGCATCATGATAGCGCTGCTGTTCAGCGGCTATATCGCCGGCGTCGGCTACTTGCGCCGTGCCGAGCTGCCGCAGCCCGAGGCCGGCCGCGCGCTGCTCGATCGCCTGCGCGATTCCCTGCAGCTAATCCCGGTGGTGCTGCTGATCCTGGCGGTGTTGGGCTCGATCTACAGCGGCATTGCCACCGCGACCGAGGCCGCGGTGCTGGGCGTGGTCGGGGGCCTTATCCTCTCGGCGGCACAGGGCTCGCTCAGCGCCAAGTCGTTCGTCGAGGGCTTGATGGGCGCGACCCGCACGTCGTGCATGATCGCGCTGATCCTCGCCGGCTCGGCTTTCCTGACGTTGGCGATGGGCTTCACCGGCCTGCCGCGCCAGCTCGCCGCCTGGATCGCTCACCTCGAGCTGTCGCCGCTCGCCCTCATCGTCGCGCTGACGCTCTTTTATATCGTGCTCGGCTGCTTCCTCGACGGCATCTCGGCGGTGGTGCTGACCATGGCGGTGGTGGAGCCGATGATCCGCCAGGCCGGCATCGACCTTATTTGGTTCGGCATCTTCCTGGTCATCGTGGTCGAGATGGCGCAGATCACCCCGCCGGTCGGCTTCAACCTCTTTGTGCTGCAGGGCATGACCGGTCACGACATGGCCTTCATCGCGCGCGCCGCGATGCCGCTGTTCTTTGCCATGGTCCTCGCGGTGGCGATTATCGTGATGTGGCCCGAGCTCGCCACATGGCTGCCGGAGCAGATGCGCCACCGGCCGGGGTAGCGCATGCGCCCGAAATCGCCAGCACAGTGCCTGGTTCGGCAATCAGGCCGCCGCCGCCGGCTCCCTCGCCTCCGCGATCGCGTCGGCGCCCTCGAGCGTGGCGGCGACGCCGTGGATCGTCGCGGCGATGCGCAGTGCGTCCTGCACCGCTTCCTTCGACAGGCCCTTGCCGAGCACCTCGTGCTCGTGCGCCTTGAGGCACATGCCGCAGCCGTTCACCGCCGAGGCGGCGAGCGACCAGAGCTCGAAGTCGGCCTTGTCGACGCCGGGCTTGGCGAGCGCGTTCATGCGCAGCCGCGCCGGCATCTTGCCGTAGTCGCCGCCGAGCAGGTGGATCGAGCGGTAGTAGACGTTGTTCATCGCCATCACGGCGGCCGCGGTCTCCGCGGCGCGGAGCTCCTCTGGCGTGAGCTGGGGGCGGGCGGCGGCGGCGATCGCGGCCGCAACCTCTTCGTTGCGCACCGCCAGCGCGGCGGTGACGGCAGCACCCCAGAGCTGGCGCGTGGTGAGGCTGCTGGAGGTCAGAACCGAGGAGAGATTGAGCTTGAGGTCCCTGGCGTCGTCGTGGCCGACAGCGTCGAGGCGCGCTTTCAGATTGTCGATCGACATGGTGGGCGAGTCCTTGAGCGAACGGTGAGGGGAACGAGCGGTGAGGGGAGTGGGGCGGCCGAGCGGGCCGCTCCCGTTCCTTGCGTTTGGCGTCAGGCGACCTTCAGCACTTCGTCGCCGCTCTGCCAGTTGCAGGGGCAGAGCTCGTCGGTCTGCAACGCGTCGAGGATGCGAAGCGTCTCTTGCGGATTGCGGCCGACCGAAAGGTCGTTGACCGAGACATGGCGGACGACGCCCTCGGGATCGACGATGAAGGTGGCGCGCAGGCAAACGCCTTCCTTGGCGTCGAGGATGCCGAGTGCCGCGGAAAGCTCGCGCTTGACGTCGGCCAGCATCGGGAAGGGCAGATCGCGCAGATCCTCGTGGTCGCGCTTCCAGGCCAGATGCACGAACTCGCTGTCGGTCGAGAGGCCCAGGATCTGGGCATCGCGGTCGGCGAACTCGCCGTTCAGCTTGCCGAAGGCGGCGATCTCGGTCGGGCAGACGAAGGTGAAGTCCTTGGGCCAGGCGAAGATCACCAGCCATTTGCCGGGATGGCTCTTCTCGCTCACCTCGACGAAGGCGGCGCTCGGCGACTTGGGCAGCCCGGCCGGAACGGCCTGGAGCTCGAAAGCGGGAAGGGTTTGGCCCACGGTCAGCATGGTAAGTTGTCTCCTTTTATTTCCAATAGTTAAGGTCGTTCTTTAAATGCGAATAACTCGCATCTGCTGTCTTGATATGGCGTGAGGTGCGGTGCGGTCAAGGGGAACGGAGAAGAAAAATCCGGCCGTGGACTGCCTTCTTCTGCCGCCGGGCCCGCAAGCCTATAGTCGGGCGAGCCTGTAGTCGGACGAGGCATCGACCCCCGGCGTTGCTCGCCCAGGAGATCGCAGTGGAACCTGCAGTGACCGCCGCGCCAGCGCGCAAGGAGCCGGCCATCGAGGCGCTGGCCGGCCTGCTCGGCAAGCGGCTCTCGACCGCCGCTGCGGTGCGCGAGCAGCACGGACGCGACGAGTCCTATCACCGGCCCTATCCGCCCGACGCGGTCGCCTTCGCCGAAACGACCGACGAGGTGGCGGCGATCGTAGAGATCTGTGCCGGGCACGGCCTGCCGGTCATTGCCTTCGGTGCTGGCACCTCGCTGGAAGGGCACGTGGCGGCTCTGCACGGCGGCGTGTCTCTCGACCTGACGCGGATGAACCGGGTGCTGGCGGTCAATCCCGACGATCTCGATTGCCGGGTTCAGGCCGGCGTGACCCGCAAGCAGCTGAACCGTGAGCTGCACGACACTGGCCTGTTCTTCCCGATCGATCCCGGCGCCGACGCCACGCTGGGCGGCATGACGGCGACCCGCGCCTCGGGCACCAACGCGGTGCGCTACGGCACCATGCGCGAGGCCGTGCTGGGTCTGACCGTCGTGCTGGCCGACGGGCGCGTCGTCAGGACCGGCGGGCGGGCACGCAAGTCGGCGGCCGGCTACGATCTGACGCGGCTTTTCGTCGGCTCCGAGGGCACGCTGGGAGTCGTCACCGAAATCCAGCTGCGTCTTCACGGCATTCCGGAAGCGATCGTCGCCGCGGTGGCCTCCTTCGCCAGTCTCGAGGGCGCGGTCCGCACCGTGATAGAGACCATCCAGATGGGCGTACCGGTGGCGCGCATCGAGCTGCTCGACGAGGTGCAGATGGATGCGGTCAACCGTTTTTCCGGGCTCGACTACCCGGCGCAGCCGACGCTGTTCTTCGAGTTCCACGGCACCGAGCGCTGGGCTGAGGAGCAGGCCGCGCTGGTCGGCGAGCTTGCGGAGGTCAACGGCGGCAGCCGCTTCCGTCGAGCGCGCGAGGCCGAGGAGCGCAGCAAGCTGTGGCAGGCCCGTCACGACGCCTACTACGCGGCGATCGCGCTGAGGCCGGGCAGCAAAGGCTGGGCGACCGACGTCTGCGTGCCGATATCGCGGCTCGCCGACTGCATTCTGGAGACACGCAAGGACATCGACGAGAGCGGCCTCTTGGCGCCGATCGTCGGTCACGTCGGCGACGGCAACTTCCATGTTTCCTTCATTTTGGATCCTAACGACCGCGAGGGTTATGCGCGGGCCGAGAAGGTGAACGAGCGCATGGTGCTGCGCGCGCTCGCCATGGGCGGCACCTGCACCGGCGAGCATGGCGTGGGCTACGGCAAGCTCGATTTTCTCGCCGCCGAGCACGGCGAGGCGGTCGCGGTCATGCGCCAGGTCAAACAGGCGCTCGACCCGCAGGGGATCATGAATCCGGGCAAGATCCTGCGCCGCGGCTAGCCGTTGTAGCCAGCGGCAGCTTGCGTCGAGCGCCAGCCGCCGGCAGCCTCCACGAGACATGCAAAAGAGCCAGACTGCAGCACTCGAGCTTGGCATGGGCTCGACGCGGCGACCGCGCCGGCGTGACTTGAAGCTCGAAGTGACGGCCGCGACCAGGTAAGCGCTCGCAAACCACCCCTTCCTGATTTTCGCCATAGTTGGGGCGCAGGGCTTGCGCATTGCCGCCATGTACCGGTCGGGCCGCGTGCGCGTGCTCGCAGTGCGGCCAGTTGCCCTTGCCGATTGGATCGAGGTGGCGACAATCGCGCTCTCGCGGTTGGCTGTCATGGAAGGCTATAAGGGGCTGGTCCGTCGTTTCGAGGGTCGGCCGGCGCGACGGAATCGAAGGAACGGCGCCAAGGATTGGCGCTGGGGCAGGCAAAGGGTATGTCACGCATCCAGAGATGGCTGGTCGGCCTTTTCACGCTGGCAATCCTATTGGTCGCCGCGCTGGCGGTCGTGCCGCCGCTGCTCAATTGGAATGCCTACCGGGACAAGATCGAGGCGGCCGCAAGCGACGCCATTGGCCGCGAGACCCGCATCACCGGCGACTTGACGCTCAGTCTGCTACCGCGGCCCAGCTTCGGTGCCACCGGCCTCTCGGTGGCCAATCGCGCGGGCGGCGAATCGCCGCATCTCGCCGCGGTCGATCGTCTGCAGGTCGAGTTGCGACTGGCGCCGCTGCTGCACGGCGCCATCGAGGTCGAGCGTTTGGTCCTGGAGCGCCCGGCGATCGCGCTGGAGCGTTTTCCCGACGGCAGCGGCAACTGGGAGCTGGCATGGAGCGAGGAGAGCGCGGGCTCTGGCGACAGCGGCGAATCCGCGCCTGCGGTCGATGAGGAATCGGGCCTTCCCGACTTCAAGCTCGAGCGTTTTCTCCTAGTCGACGGGATCGTGTCCTATCGCGATCTCGGCAACGGCGCGCCACCGCGGACCTTGAGGATTGCCGAGGCGGAGCTGACCGCCCAGTCGCTCTCGGGGCCATTCAATCTCGACGGGCAGCTTTCGCTCGACGACATATCGGTCGCGCTGCAGGCCGAGGTCGGCCGAATCGTCGAGGGCGGCAACACGGCTTTTTCGCTGCAGTTCGATCTCGGCAAGGGCGCTGCCAAGGGCGCAGCGCACGGACGCTTCGGGCGCCAGGCGGAGATTCTGGAGGCCAGCGCGCACATCGAGGCCGAGGCGCCCGATCTTGCCCGTGCGCTCGCTCTGTTCGGTGTGCCGCCACAGCCGCTCACTGCGGTGCCGTTTGCTGCCGGTGCCGACATCAAGGGCAGCTCGACCGGCGCCAAGGCCCACGAGCTCCGCATCACCCTTGGTGAGACGAGCGCGGAGGGAACGGCCGAGATGATCTTCGGACCTCCCTTAACCTTCAAGACTGCACTGAACACGACTCATCTCGACCTCGACAAGCTGCTCGCCGCGGCAGCTGCTGCGCCGCCGTCGCCTGCGCCAGTGAGCCAAGCGGGCCCCCCAACGAGTGGCGAAGGAGTTGCGCCAGAGGGAGGCGGTTTCGCATTGCCGATGGAGATTGGCGGCGCGGTCGCGCTGTCGGTCGACGCACTGGTCTATCGAGGCCAAGTGGTGCGCCAGGCGCGCCTCGATGCGCGACTCGGCGATGGCGAGATCCGCCTTGAGCGCGTCTTGGCTCTGCTACCCGGGGGTGGCGACATCGGCCTCTCCGGACGGGTCACCGCGGAGCAGGGCGAACCGCGCTTTCGTGGCCACCTGGAGGCGGCTGCCGACAACCTCCGCGGCACGCTTGCCTGGCTCGGCGTCGATTTCTCGGAGGTGCCGGCCGATCGTCTGCGCAAGGCGACGATCTCGACGGCGATCGACGCGTCACCTCGCAACCTCACGCTCAACAATGTCGACTTTCGCTTCGATACCACGCGGGCGACCGGAGGGCTGGCGCTCGCGCTGCGCGAGCGCCCCGCATTCGGCCTGGGCCTGACGCTCGACCGCCTCAATCTCGACGCCTATTTGCCGCGCAGCGACGAGGCTCCGGGCGGTGCGGCAGGTGGCCCGGCTGCAGCGGCAGGCGCCGCCTCTTCGACCGGAGCTGGAGCCGCGGACTGGGCCAACGCTTTTGACGCCAATCTCGACGTCAAGTTGAGACAACTGACCTACCAAGGCGAGAGCGCCAGCGACCTTGCTCTGGAGGCGACGCTGAATCGCGGGCGCCTGATGGTGCGCCGGGCGGCGGTCGGCGATTTCGCTGGCGCCCAGGCGCTGTTCTCCGGCGCGGTGGAGGGACTTGCAAACAGTCCTTCGATCGACGGCCGCGTGACCCTCAAGGTCCCAGAGCCGCAGCGCCTGGCACGCGCGGTCGGCGTCGATCACAACACCGTCGATACTCTCGGCCCGCTGGAACTCGACGGCACGGTTAAGGGCTCGCTGGCGGGCGCTGACATCGATCTCCAGGCGCTGGCGCTCGACGGCGACCTCCAGGCGGTGGGGCGCGTGACGCCGCTCGCCGCGCCGGCCGGCTTCGACCTCGCGCTCGAGTTGAATCATCCCGATCTGGCAAAGCTGGCGCGGCGGTTCTCCGACCAGCTGCGCCTCGATCCCGCCGCCGGCGGCGTCTCCCTAAAAGCCCGTCTCGTCGGGACGAGCCAGGAGTTCAAGCTGGAGGGGCTCGCCGGTCAGGTCGGCCCGACCGAGCTGAGCGGGCAGATCGAGGTCGGGCTTGCAGGACCGCGTCCGGCGATCGTCGCCGCGCTCGAAACCGGCGAGCTTCCTCTGGCGGTCTTTGCAGCGCCTGCCGCGGCTGGCGGGACCTCGGC
>JBOHKJ010000396.1:0-4949 GCA_050728975.1 Kiloniellales bacterium
TACAAGCCCTATAGGGAGCGGGCCGAGACGCAGGCGCAGGGCGGTCTCAGCGTGACCGTCGCCCTCCCGACCGCGGCGGAGGCGGCGGAGATTTACGGCGCCGATCTCGCCGAGAAGCAGATCCAGCCGGTGTGGATCGAGGTCCGGAACGATGCGGCTGTGCCCTACTGGTTCCTCACCTCCGGGCTCGATGCCAACTACTTCGCCGCGTCTGAGGCGGCCCATGCATTTCACGCCACGACGGCCGACGGCGCCGATCGGGCGCTGGACGAGCGGTTCGACAGCCTGCAGTTCAGAAATCCGATCATGCCGGGCGCGACCGTTTCCGGCTTCGTGCTGACCAACCTCAATGAAGGCGTCAAGGTCGTGGACGTCGATCTGATCGCCAGGGGCGACGCCAGGAGCTTCACCTTCGTCGCGGTCGACCCGAGCTTCAAGGCAACCAGCCTGCGGGTCGACTTCGACAAGCTCTACGCTGCCGACGAGCTCATTCATGCCGACGACGAGGACGAGCTCCGCACCTTGCTGGAACAACTGCCCTGCTGCGTCACCAACTTCGACGGCACGGAGAACGCCGATCCGCTGAACCTGGTGCTGATCGGTGACAGGGCTGACTTCTTGGCGGCTCTCGTCCGCCGGCAGTGGCATCCGACCGAGATCATCTGGTCTGGCTCCATTTGGCGCACCGTCAGCGCCTTCATCCAGGGCTCCCGCTACCGCTACTCGCCGATCAGCTCCCTCTACCTCTATGGCCGGTCCCAGGACATAGCAGCGCAGAAGACGCGCGGGAGCATCCATGAACGCAACCACGCCCGTTTCTGGCTGAGCCCGATCCGCTTTCGGGGCAAGGAGGTCTACGTCGGGCAGATCAGCCGCGACATCGGGGTCAAGTTCACCCTGAAGTCGCCGACCATCTCGACTCACGTGATCGATCCGGACGTCGACGAGTCGCGGCGCTATCTGGTCGAGGATCTCCTGTACTCGCAGGCGCTGAACAGGCTTGGCCACGTCAAAGGGGTAGGGGCGTCCAGCAAGGCCGAGCCGCGGCTGAACCTGATGGGCGATCCCTACTATACCGATGGCTTGCGGGCGGTGATGTTCTTCGAGCCGAGACCATACTCGCTGAGCGAACTGGATGTCCTCGACTGGGAGCCGGTCCCGAGCATCAGGCACACGCTCCAGAACGTGTCGGTCATCGAGCAGGAGGAACGCCGATGACCGGCCCTGAGGGCATTGGCCCCCAGCTGTCGAGGGCCGCCATGGCTGCGGTCGGCCTCGCTCTGCTCCTGCTGACCGGGGCTTGCGCCTCTCCCTTCGAGAAGCCGTCGCCGGTCGACGACGGGTCTCTGCGCGCGCGGGCGGTGACCAAGACCGACGACGGCATTCGGGTCTCGGCGGCGGTCCCCAGCGGGGACGAATCCCGATCCATCTTCGGCGTCGACCTCGACCAACGCGGCATCCAATCGCTCTGGCTGGAGATCGAGAATGGCAGCGAGCGATCGGTCTACTTCCTGCCGACCGGGCTGGACCCGGAATACTTTGCGCCCCTGGAAGTGGCCTTCCTGTACGGAGGCCCTTTTCATGACGAGGGCAAGGCGGCGCTGGCCGAGCACCTCGAAGCCCTGAGCTTCGACAGCCGCAGCCCGATCGCTCCCGGGGAGACGGTCTCGGGCTTCGTCTACGCGAATCGGGCCGACCCCAGCATGATGGTCCAGGTCGACCTGATCGGGCGCGAATGGAGCGACAGCATCGGCCTTGTGGTGCCAGTGCCGGGAACCGAAGCGGCGCAGCAGCGAATGGCTGCGCTGAGCGGGCTGTATACTGAGGCCGATGTCGTGGAGATCGACGACGAGCCGGCGCTGCGGAGCGCCCTGGAAGAGCTGCCCTGTTGCGCGGCCGACCAGACCGGAGCCCGAAGCCTGCCGCTGAATGTGGTGCTGATCGGCAAGCTCGACGAATGGGGTCCGGCCTTCGTACGGCGAAACTACCGCTATGCTCCTGCCAGCCCATGGCAGGCCTTAGGGCGGATGCAGGATCTTTCAGGGCGTAAGATCAGCCGCTGGGTGGCCCCCCAGCCGCACACGCTGCGGTTCTGGCTGACGCCTCTTCGCTACCAGGGCAAGCCGATCTGGGTCGGGCAGGTGAGCACCGACCTGGGCGGGCGCTTCGCTGCGTCCGCGGAGGGGACGCGGCGCATCGAGCCTGACGTCGACGAGGCGCGCAACGATGTCGTGCAGGATCTGCTCTATTCGCAGGCGCTGGCCAAAATCGGTTTCGTCAAAGGAGCCGGCAGTATAAGCGCCGCGGAGCCCGGGCAGACGCTTGACGGCTCGTCCTATCGCACCGACGGATTGCGCGCCGTCCTGGTCTTCGGAGGCAAGGCGGTGTCGCTTGCCGAGGTCGACTTCTTCGATTGGGAACGCCTGGTCGATCACTATCGGCGGCAGGTCGCCACCTCCGAGATGCGATAGCCTCTCCAGCAGAAAGGGGCGTGGGCGAAGGGGTCGCTGATGCTAGCTGGATGCACAGCAGGATCGCGAAGGCGGAATGGCAGCGCCCATGTCGCCTATGGGTCAAACACGGCCTATCGAGGCCTGCCCATGGCAGGTCCGCTCTGCGGCCTACAGCGGTCGAAACGAGGCTGAATGTCGGGTCTGAGCCGTATTTCAGTCGTCCTGAGGCCGGGCTCCGAAGGGCAGAGGTTAGCCATCAGGGGACATTGAACATCGCGGCCCCATGGTCGTATGTCTGAAATGAAGGTTGGCTGTTGTGAACACCGGCTTACTCGGCAAGGGCGAATTGGTACATTATCGCCTCGAATGCATGGTCATCCGGGTGTATGCAATTACTGCCTCTAAAACGCGGGGGAGTGCATGATTCCAAACACACGACGCGGACACGAGGGCTCCGTGCTAAAGGAGCAATGGCGTCGCGTGGTGTGCGAGTTCTCAAGCCCGCTCATTCTCGTCTTCCTGTCGACGGTTCCTGCGCTTTCAGCCGAACTGCGACTCGCGATCGACGGCGTCCGTTCGGACAGTGGCGAGCTTCTGATCGGGCTCTACGACGATGCCCATGGCTTCAAAAACGCTATCGCCGACGCCGGGAAACGTGGGCTTGCGCCGGATAGCAGCCGTCTTGTCGGCACGGCAATCAGGGCGAAGCGCGGCACACAGAGCGCTGTTTTCACGCAGCTGGCGCCGGGCCGATACGCCTTGATCGTGATACATGACGAGAACGACGACGGTCGACTCGATGAAAACTTTCTTGGGGCGCCGACTGAGGGATACGGCTTCGGCAATGATGCCCGAAGCCTCTTCAGCGCCCCGTCCTTTGATGCCGCTGCGATCACCGTTGGAGACACTGACGTAAGCGCCTTCATCACTTTAACCTACCCGCATGCGCCCTGGGCGAAAGACGACCGAGAGTAGGATGATTTCATTGGAAGCGGAAGTTCGCGGACCGTCGATCCGCCTCGAGTTGAGCCGGTCGACAGATTTGAAGGCAATTCAATTTCGCATTGGGTCAGAGGCGGACTAACGCTCGGTCGTGGAGTGACCTGTCAAAACGATGCGATCTCATGGAGACGATCGGCGGCGGTCACGACCGCGCGGCGTTTCTCCGCCATCAGCGCGCGCGCCGCTGCTCGCCCGCGCAATCATGCCGGCCGCGCGAAGGCGGTGGTGCGGGCCCTACGTCGGTGCGATGTGGTTCGCCAAGCTGGCTGCATGAACAAGGGAGGCACCTGATCATGCTGAAGCCCATTAGGACCACGATCATCGGCGGGATCATCTTCCTGATACCCATCGCGATCCTTGTGGCCGTGATCGGCCAGGGTCTGAAGATCGCCGGCGCGATCGCCAAGCCGGTCGCGGCCGTTTTGCCTGTGAACATGATCGGCGGGGTTGCGGTCGCCCACGTGTTGGCGATCGTGTTGCTGTTGCTGATCTGCTTCATGGCGGGGCTGCTTGCCCGGCTTGCGCTCGCCCGGAGGGCGGTCGGCGCGCTCGAAGCCAATGTGCTCTCCAGGCTCCCTGCCTACGCGCTGCTGAAGACCAAGACCCAGAGCATGCTGAGCCCCGAGGATATCGAGGGGATGTCCGTTGTCGTCGTGCGCTTCGACGACTTGTGGCAGGTTGGGTTCGAGATCGAGCGGATCGAGGGTGGCAAGGTCGCTGTCTTCCTGCCGGGCTCGCCCGATCCCTGGTCCGGCTCCGTTTGCATCGCGGAGGCGGACCGAGTCACGCCCCTCGATCTTCCGGTGGCGACCGTCGTCAGTATGGCGAGACGGCTCGGAAGGGGCGCGAATGAGGTGTTGCACGATCGCCTGCGGCGGCCCGCCGCGTGATGCGAGGCACCACAGATCCCGGCGTCCGCTGCTTGCGCGCCGTCCTGGTGTTCGGAGGAACGCGGTGTCGCTTGCCGAGGTCGACTTCTTCGATTGGGAACGCCTGGTCGATCACTATCGGCGGCAGGTCGCCACCTCCGCCACGTCCTGCGGGCTGATCGATGCGCCTCAGCTCCTCCGGCGTGATCAAGCCTTCTGCCACGGCGATGCTCCCATCTCCTGATCCGGTCGTCGACACCCCCGCCGTCGGGGTGCTTCCTGCCTCACTCACGAGCTGTCGATTGCGCGCTTTGCGAAGTCCGGCTCTCGGTCTACCCTAGGCGGGAACGCTCACGCTCCCCACGAAGAAGAACACGCGACCACGGCCCGCTCGCCGCGTCATGGTCCAGCAGGAATGAGGTGGTTTGATGACGACGAACCGTGCAGCGGCTCTCATAGCCCTGGTTGCAGCGGCAACGCTCCTCGCCGGCTGTGCCGCCAGCCAGCAGGCGCGTGATGTGAAGGAGTCGGGGTTTCTCGGCGACGACTACGCACTCCTGCGCCCAGGCAAGGAGGGCGAGGCGCTGCTCATTTACCGCAATCCCGACGCGCCGTGGAGCACGTA
>JBOHKJ010000397.1:0-3709 GCA_050728975.1 Kiloniellales bacterium
GCGCTCAGCCACGAGCGGCTGCTGCGCAAGCCGGAAAGCCCCTGGGCGAAGATCCTTGTGACCCGGGCGTCGATGACCGCACCGTCGCGCACCGCAGCCTAAGCGCTCGCCGAAAGCGCTCGCCCGACAACCCCCAGCGGGCAGCACGAGCGCCAAAACGAGCGAAAGGCCCGGGTGGTCCTCCCCCACCCGGGCCTCTCTTTTTGCGGGGCGCGCGCGCGTGGCGGCGTGGCGCTTGAGATCGTGGCTTCTAGTCGCCAGGATCGTCGTCGACAGTGTCGCTCTATCGCCAGGAGGGGATGCGCAAGTTCCGCCTTCCCGTTGCCGCGTGTCATAGCGAGCCGAGCGTGACGGCGAAGCGGCGCAGGCTCGTGCCGCACCGGGTCGCGCTCCTGCTTGCTCTGCTCTTTGTCGCGCCGGGTCTCGCCGCCTGCGGAGTCGGTCGCGCGCTGGAGGCACGTGCGCTGCTGGTGGAGGCCGCCGCCGGCGGGCCGCCTGCCGGGAGCGTCCTGCGCCGCGAAGTCGGCTACCGGATCGAGGGGCGCGACGGACTTGGCGACCTCTACCGCGAGTCCGAACGGCCGCCGCGCGCGGCCCTGGTGCTGGTTCCCGGCGTGACGCCGCAAGGCCGCGACGACCCGCGCCTGGTGGACTTTGCGCGCCTTCTGGCACGCGCGCGCTTCGCCGTGCTGGTGCCCGATCTCCCCAACCTGCGCCGACTCGCCGTCAGCGCTTCGGACTCGCAAGCGATCGCAGACGCGGTCGAGTACCTGGCCGATGCCGAGTCCACGCCGGGCGAAGGGGTCGGCCTGGTCGCGATCTCCTACGCCGCCGGACCTGCGGTGATCGCGTCCCTGGAGCCTCGGCTGCAGGACCGGCTCGCCTTTCTGTTCCTGATCGGCGGCTATCATGACCTGGGCGCGGTGATTGCCGCCTTCACTACGGGACAGGTCCGCGCCGGCGAAGATGGCGCGTGGCGCCCCTGGCGGCGGGAGCCGTCGATTCCCTGGCGCTTCCTCGCCGCCAATGCCGAGCGCGTGACCGAGCCGCGCGAACGGGTCCTGTTGCGCGCCATCGCCGAGCGCCGGCTCGCCGATCCGGCGGCGCCGATCGGCGATCTCGCCGCGCGGCTCGGAGCGGAAGGTGCGGCCGTGCTGGCGCTCGTCGACAACCGCGATCCGGATCGCGTGCCCGCGCTGCTGGCGGGATTGCCCGACGCGCTCGGCGGGGAGATCGCCGCGCTCGACCTCGCGCGTCGCGACCTCTCCGGCGTGACCGTCCCGGTTCTCCTGATGCACGGACGGAACGACCCGGTTATTCCCTGGCAGCAAAGCCGGGATCTGGCGCGCGCGCTGCCGTCGGAGCGGGTCGAGCTGGTCTTGCTCGAGTCCTTCAATCATGTCGAGAGAGGCCAGCCCAATGCGGCCGACGAGCAGCGCTTGCACCATCTGGCGCAACGCCTGATCGAGCTGCGCGAGGGAATAATCGGGTCGGGCGGAGCGTCTCCCTGAGTCCGGTCTGGCTCAGCAATGACCTGAGGCGGGCTGAAGAACCGCCAAGACGAACCTAGATTAAAGTGTCAGAGGATATCGGGCGGCGCAACGTCGCTCCAGCCGAGAAAGCTTTGGTGTAAATCCCATGTGGTCCGCTGCACAACTTCCGTGGCTGCCGGAGCCACCCGCGGACTTCCGGCAGCAATGCAAGTCCCTCGACGGCGCCCCGGACGAGTTGGCGCAGCGGTTGAGTGAGCTCGCGGGCTACCGCCTCGACACCGATCGTCTCTTCGCGCTCGACAAGGCAGCCACTCGGCTCTTGCCATATGGCGCACAGGAAGCGCTGCAGGCGCTGCAGCCATTTCGGCTTGCACTGCTCAGCAATGCGACCACGTCTGCGATCGCGCCGGCCGTTGCGGCGACAGGATTGCGCTACGGATTGCACGTGGAGGTCATCGAGCCGGCCTTCGGACAGATCTTTCAATCGGCGCTGGACCCGAAGTCGGACCTCTACCAGGCGCAGCCGCACGCCGTTCTTCTCGCCCTCGATCACAGGGCATTCGACCTGAATCAGGACGTGACAGGGGACGAATCGGCAGCCGATGCGAAAGTGCGCACGGCTGTCGAGCAGATGTCCCTATTGAGCGAGAACATCCGCAAGCACAGCGACGCCACGGCGATCCTACAGACAATCGTGCCGCCTGCCGAGGCTCTCTTCGGTCATCTCGACGGTGTGCTGCCGGGAACCCGGCAGTATGCCGTCGAGCGGTTCAACACCGCGCTGAGACGACACACGCAAGACTCGAGCTATGCGCTCCTCGATTTGGCGAGCCTGGCAGCGTCCGTGGGCACGATCCGCTGGCATGACCCGGTTATGTGGCACGCGGCCAAGCTCCCGTTTGCCGGCGAATTCGTTCCCCTGTACGCAGACCATGTGTGCCGGATCCTGAGCGCTTTGCGGGGCCGGAGCCGGAAATGCCTGGTCCTCGATCTCGACAATACGGTGTGGGGCGGAGAAATCGGCGACATCGGCGTCGAGGGCATCGTCCTGGGGCAGGGCAATCCGGTCGGAGAGGCGTTTCTGGAGGTACAGAGGACCGCACTGAACCTGCGCGAGCGCGGCATCGTGCTCGCGGTCTGCTCCCGGAATGACGAGGAGACCGCGCGCCTGCCGTTTAGGGATCATCCGGACATGCTCCTGCGGGAGGACCACGTTGCGGTTTTCCTCGCCAACTGGCGCCACAAGACCGACAACCTGCAGGAAATCGCGCAGACGCTCAGTCTCGGCCTGGACAGCCTCGTATTCCTCGACGACAACCCCGCGGAGCGGGCGGCCGTGCGCGCTCGGGTTCCGACGGTCGCGGCACCCGAGCTCCCTGCCGATCCCGCGTTCTATCCGCTGGCGCTCACCTCGGCCGGCTATTTCGAGTCGCTGGCCTTCGTGCCCGAAGATCGGCAGCGGGCCACCTACTACGAAGCGAATGCGAAGCGGGTCAGCTTGCAGCAGAGTGCGGGCAGCATCGACGACTACCTGTCCTCTCTGAAGATGAATCTGTCGCTGAAGCCGTTCGATGCCGTGGGCCGGGCCCGCATCACGCAGCTCATCAACAAGACGAACCAATTCAACCTGACGACCCGCCGCTACACGGAAGACCAAGTCGAGGCGATGGAGGATAATCCGAATGTCTATACGCTCCAGGTGCGCCTGAGCGACAGCTTCGGAGACAGCGGGATGATCTCGGTGATCGTCTGCCGCAAAGAGGCGGCACTTTGGCGCATAGATACCTGGCTTATGAGCTGCCGCGTGCTCGGGCGGAAGATCGAAAACGCCGTGCTCAACCGGCTCGCAGCAGATGCAAAGGCTGCTGGCGCCGAGTGCCTGATCGGCTCGTACATCCCGACACCCAAGAACAAGCTGGTGGCAGACCACTACGAGACGCTGGGCTTTCGGCGCAACGAGCGAAAGGCGTCGTCCTGCCCGGAGTGGTCGTTGCGCCTGTCCGACTATGTCGCAAGCGACGTTCCAATTACAGTGATTGAGTCTTGACGAAGTTGATGAGGTCGCTCGGCAAGTCTTCGACCCTGTCGAGATAAAGAGCCTTGAACTCCTCGTAGGAGCGCCCGTGGACCGCGAGCCCCAAAGGCGACCGATCGCCCGAAAGCTGCGCGGCGATCAAATCGTTGGCGTCTTCGCTGTAGTGCTCGCCGTCGCTGGT